>JAOZRE010000366.1:3188-4594 GCA_029940215.1 bacterium
CTCCCCGCTCATATCACCAATTCCAACAACAGTGAAAGGGGTTGTCTGAATGTCGATGTTGTCTTGCAGAAAAAGAAGTTTAACACTTTCCCAGGCACCACGGGCAGTGATGGCCATCCCTTTATGGTCGTAGCCATGCTTCCCACCGGATGCGAAAGCATCCTTCAGCCAGAATCCCCTGTTATAACTGATTTCATTTGCAGTATCAGAGAGTGCGGCAGTTCCCTTGTCTGCCGCAACGACCAGGTAGGGGTCATCACTGTCGTATCTGACAATGTTCTTGGCCGGAACCACATTGCCATCTACAATGTTGTCTGTCAGGGACAGCAATGAATTGATGTATCTCTTGTACTGGATCTTAACTTCAGAAATCTGTTCCTCACGACTGGCAGAATGGCGTTTAGTGATGAATCCGCCCTTGGAACCTTCAGGTACGATGACTACATTTTTCAACATCTGAGTATGCATCAGCCCCAGAACCTCTGACCTGAAATCAGAGGGCCGATCAGAATGGCGTAAACCACCCCTGGCGATCATTGCTCCTCTCAGGTGTATACCCTCAACATCAGTGCCGTGAACATAGATCTCATATAATGGCTTTGGAGAGGGCATCCGTTCGACTTTTGCGCTCTGGATCTTGATCGCCATCGCAGACAGTTCATCTATACAGAAAAAGTTGGTTCGGATAGTTGACTGAATCAGGTTGAAGATGGTTCGAAAAATAATGTCTTCAGCCACAGTAGTGACCTGCTCAACGGCTTTGAGGACGATGCTTTCGTGTGACTCTAATTGATCATCCGACAACGGGGCAATCTTATCTTCAGGACTGAATTTCGTGAAAAAATAGTCCCGGAGAGCCCGCATGACTTCTGGATTTTTGAGGAAGCTGCGGTTAATAGGCAGATAGGGAGCTCCGATCTGCCAGTAGTAATTTCGGTAAAGAATAAACAGGTTAATCTCCTGTTTGTCCAGTCCAGCTGACAAGAGAAGACCATTGAGCACGTCATTCTCTGTTTTATTTTCCAGAACCGCGAGTAGAAGTTCACAAAACTTATGTTTAAAATGACCGAATTTGGAATCCAATTTTTTCAGAGATTTAACATAATAGGTATAAATATACAGGGTATCCCCATTTACCTTCAGCTTATAAGTATTCTCATCTATGACGGTCAGAGACATATTCTGCAGGTGGGGCATGATTTCGGTCAGATGATAAAGCTCTCTAGAGTAAAAAAAGATGATCGAATTATCAGAACTGGTATCTGCACGCAAATTAACCTGTTCCCTACCTGTCTCAAGAAGCTTTTCAATGAAATCTATATCCTTAATGGCATCCTGGGGTGAAAAAAAAGCCTGATAAAAGCTGCCGAACACCTTCGAATATTTGGATGGCAGATTTTTTTTCT
>JAOZRE010000367.1 GCA_029940215.1 bacterium
CTATATCTCTCACCAAAATTGAACCACCTATTCTCAGATAAATTGAGCCACTAAAGTATATCTTCTTCCATCTTCTTCAATTTTCTTCTGTCTTCTTCCCCAGAGGCTATTTTTTTTCTTCAAGAGATCTCTCCTCTTGGGATAATGCTCATTTTCTTCTTTTTTCTTGCTCAAAAAAACCGTAAAGGTCTGCATTCCGCATTATATCATTCTTATCATTTAAACCTGCCATAAAGCAAAAAAAAAGGCTCGAAGCGTGAACTCCGAGCCCATGTTGGAACAATCGTGAAAATCACGAAAGCACCAAACCACGAGTTGATTTTACCAACGCTCTCGGATTTCCGCAAGTGCCGAAAGCAATTATGTGTAAATCAAGTCATAACGATGTACTTTTACTCCAAATCGAATGCAAGTGGTGTCTTGTGAAGTTTTTCCTCTGCCGAAGCTGTTATAGTGGGCAATGCTACTGTTGTGAACGATGTCGAACATTGGCCCAAAAAACAGCACACCGAAAATCACAGAGTAAATATCGAAAGAGTGAAAAGGGGCGACAAGCCAATAAAACTGCGGAAAAAAGACGTCGAATAAATAAAAATACAAAAAGCGTGGCTGATGAGGGTTCAACACCGCCTCCGTCTGATGATATACTGCATCCAGTCTTATTATCCCAAAACCCAAAATGCCTTATTTGCGGTGCCTCGGGACAAGTGGTAACCCGATTTCCCCGCAGAGGATACGGTTCGACCTTTAAACGGGGGCATAAAATCTCTAAAATAGGTAGGGTGACTCAAAAAAAACAGTTTAGATGGAGGAGTAATGACTGCTAAAAAGATATTGGATCATCGCCGTGTACGAAAAACTCATAACAGATTCGGTTTTATCCCTCACCGGTTTTTGAGAGACGGGTTCCTCTCCTCTTTAAAAGGAGATGAAACGGTTTTATACCTTTTTTATGCTCTGGCAGCGGATCGTTTTGGTGTCTCTTATTATGGAGATCGAAGCATCTGCAAAGTGCTTGGTTTCTCCCCAGAAGGGCTTTTCACGGCTAGAGACGGTCTCACTTATAAAAATCTGATTTGTCGAGATGATCCTTTGTGTCAGCTGTTGGAACTTCCAGACAAACCTGTAATTGAGAATTTGAAGCGACCTAAAATGAACTCCTTTTCCAGTCTCAACCAGTTTTTGAAGGGGTAAAGGGTATGGGAAAAAAACTTGACGTGAATATTGCCGATTTTGACTTACGATATGAAAACTGCCGAATAAAAGATCGAAAATTAGAAGATAGCTTACTGCTTTCCATTTTAAAAACGGGTATTCGTGATCCTCTTCGGGGTGTAGAGAACGAGGAGTCAAAAATATTACTGGATGGTTTCAAAAGATTGAGATGTGCTAAAAAACTGAACATTGAAATCATCCCTTACATATCCATGGGTAACGACCAGGCGATGGGAATCGTTGAATTGATACGAGGCTCCTTTTCCAAAGGACTGAATATTTTAGAACAATCCAAATTGATTGATGAGTTAAAAAACAGTTATGGTATGTCCGTTGCTGAAATAGCGGACCAACTTGGAAAAAGCAAAACCTGGGTTAACTTGAGAGTGGAAGCGAAAAAGAGTACCAGTCAGGTACTCACAGAAAATATCCTGGCAGGAAATTTTCCAGCCCGTTCTTATTTATATACTATTGCTCCGCTTACGCGCGTATACGGATTAAAAAATGAAGAGGTGGATCGTTTTGTAAACCTGGTTTCCGGTAAAAAGATTTCTACTCGCGATATAGATTTATTAGCTCGGGCCTACTTCACCGGATCTACTCAGATAGTTGACCAGATTGAAAATGGTAAAATCGAATGGGGATTGACTCAATTGAAGAAACAACAGGGGTGTGAATGGGGGCAATGCACTCAGTTGGAGATAAAGGTACTAAAACACCTCGAATCGATTCAAAACCTTATGCAAAAATTAGTCATTGAAAGTGGTGACAAAAGGCTTAAAACCAACATTTTTTGGGCCCAGGCTAACTTATTGACCAAAACTATCTTAAACCGTATAGAAAGCTTTTCCACCGCTATTTTGAGGCTTCATGATCAGTCAGGATAAACGAACAGCGGTTTTTCAGCTTCATAGGCAGGGGATGGGAAGACGGGAAATCTCCCGTCTTCTCACGATCAGCCGCAATACCATTTCTGCTATTATAAAAACAGAAGGTCGATCACCGAAAACAACAAGAAACGACACCATTGATCTGGATAAAGACAAATTGAGAGAGATTTACACTCAGTGTGATGGCCGAATACAAAGAGTTTTTGAAATACTGACGGAAGAAGAGCATATTAAAATTGGCTATTCCACGTTATGTAGAAAACTGCAGAAAATGGGTTTGGGGAAAAAAAGAGAGTTAAGGTGTCAACGGGTTGCTGATGTTGCAGGGGAAGAGATACAACACGATACGACTATTTATTTCTTAAAAACTGCCTCAAAAAGAGTAAAGGTTGTGGCATCACTGCTCTATTTTCGCTACTCGAAAGTTCGGTATTTAAAATTTTATAGGAATTTTAACCGTTTTAAAATGAAGTGTTTTTTTCACGAAGCACTTACTCATTTCGGGTATACTGCCGGTGTTTGCATCATTGATAATACGAATCTGGCTCGCTTAAGGGGAAGTGGTAAAAATGCCGTTATCATCCCGGAAATGGAACGTTTTGCACATAAATATGGATTTGAATTTAAGTGTCATGCTTTAAATCACCCCAATCGTAAGGCTGGAAACGAAAGAGGTTTTTACACTGTCGAAACCAATTTTTTACCCGGGCGTCAGTTTGAAACGATGAAGGAGCTGAACCGATCAGGCTTTGAATGGGCAACAAACCGAATGTTTCACAAGGGTGTTGGTAAAATAGGTTTAATCCCCTCTAAGACTTTTGAATATGAAAAGTCATTTTTAAACAAATTACCTCCTTATGTGGAGGCCCCCTACTGTGAACATCAACGAATTGTCGACCAATACGGATATGTCGCTTTTGGAGCCAACTATTACTGGGTACCAGGGGAGGGGCGGGAAATTATCGACCTGTTGGAGTACGATCAAAAGATAAAAATATATCTTCGACGTCAATTACTAATCGAATATGATCTGCCCACCGAAATTGTCAAAAATCAAACCTTTTCTCCCAAAGGATACCCCAAACCTGCATATCGTCCAAGAAACCGCAAACTACCCACAAAACGAGAGGAAGACAAATTGAGAAGTTTGTCCAAGGAAGTGGACGATTGGTTAACGACTGTTTTAAAAGAGAAAGGAATTACCAAGCATCGCTTCATTCGATCAATTTATAGTTTACACCTAAAGTTAGCTCCCTTACTTTTTTTGAAGACAATTCAGCGAGCCTGCACTTATCGGATTACGGATGCAAATGCTATTGAACGAATTGCCGAGTTGCTGTTGAAACAGTCAAATTACGTGATGCCCACAGTAGACGTGGATCTTGAGTTTAAAAATAGAACGGCTTACTTACAAGGGCGCACCTGCGACAAAGTAGACTTATCTCAATATGACAAATTAATTGAGGAGAACTGAAATGGATGAAAAAATGAAGCAAATGCTGTCCTATCTACGTTTGAAAGGGCTCTTGGAAAACTGGGATCATTATCTTAAATCTGCCCGGGAAGGGGACTACTCTCATGTTCGCTTGTTGAAGGCTATTATAAACGAAGAATACAATATCAAACAGGAAAACTCTCGAAAACTACGACTTCAACGGGCAAAAATCCCAGATCAACTGGTCATGGAAACCTTCCCCTTTGATCGACAAAAAAAGTTGAATAAACGAAAAATAACGGGGATATACGATTCTCTTGAGTACATGACAAAACTGCAAAATGTCATCTGGATAGGAGCAACGGGGACCGGTAAAACCGGGTTGGCAAGCGCTTTTCTGATTCATGCTATCAACCAGGGTTATAGCGGCCGATTCATTCTGTTTCCTGATTTGATCGAACAACTCTACCAATCGCTTGCTGATGGTTCGGAAGGAAAGTTGATCAAAAAGCTTGTCTCTTACGACTGTCTCCTGATTGATGAAGTCGGGTACGTTGAGATAGAACCGGTTCAGGTAGGTTTATTTTTTACTTTGATGCACAAAAGGCATAAAAAGAAAAGTACACTTTTAACATCAAATTTAGCCTTTTCAGAATGGACCCAATTTTTAAAAAACGATCAACTCACAGCGGCCCTGATTGATCGACTGACAGAAAACAGCCATGTGATTAATATGCGTGACTGTGTGAGCCTCAGATCAAAACTATTACCCAACAAATAATTAAAAACTTGCCAGGTTCTTCCCTACCGCCCTGATCATTATCTCCGTTCCCTCAACGAATATTCGTTGAGGTTCCAAATGAATATCCATGTTGTGTCCAGTCCCTCCATCCATAGCCTTGCTCTATACCTTTCTTATCCCATCTAAAAGCTAATCCCTTTGTAAGCAGCAAGAACAAAGCGGAAGAAAATTCCAAAAAGACAAAAAGGATTTGTTAAAAGTGATCAAGAAAACAGCCAAGAAAAGAAGAAGAAGAAGATGC
>JAOZRE010000368.1 GCA_029940215.1 bacterium
TTACTGGAAAGGATCTTTGTTGGCAGGCAGCTACTGCGATAGCAGTTTAGTCCAACACTAATTATGAGGTTTTGAAAACCAAAAAAGCCGTTATCTAAAAAGGTCTGAAACCCTCTTGGATAACGGCTTTTGTGTCGCTATCGAATGGAGCGGGAAACGAGACTCGAACTCGCGACCCTCAGCTTGGAAGGCTGATGCTCTAAGCCAACTGAGCTACTCCCGCTCATTCAGCGACTTGATGGGTTGGCTGGGCCGGCAGGGATCGAACCTGCGAATGACGGGATCAAAACCCGCTGCCTTACCGCTTGGCCACGGCCCAACAACCTATCAAGCTTTAAATTTAGTAAAAATTGCCCTGTCCGTCAACCGCTTTCTTCTAAAAAGTGACTTATGAAGGGTTTTTCAGGCAGTCACTTTGAGCTTCCTTTCATGTGAAGCCCCACGAGGTTCGTTCAATCTCAAAAATAGGATTTTTTCGAGTTAGAGGAATATCTGTGTTTTGCTCGATGCCACTCCTGCACTGAACGTGCGAGGCCTATAGTGGCCTTAATGTTTACTGTTGTTTAAAGAGGTATCTAAGCGCTATACTTTGCTCTCATAATATTATGTACACACGTCACTGACCTGGTTAAGATCTGTGAAAACAGTATCAAACAATAGATAACGGAGATGATGTCATGACTGTCGACTACAATACAGTGTTCAAAAGATCCATTGAAGATCCGAATGGTTTCTGGGGTGAAGTAGCTGAAAGTTGTCATTGGTATAAACGGTGGGACAAGGTTCTGGACGATTCAAACAAACCTTTTTACAGGTGGTTCACCGGTGGTGAGATCAGCACATGCTACAATGCCCTGGATCTTCATATTGACAATGGCAGGGGGGATCAGGCCGCCCTGATTTACGACAGTCCCGTTACTGATACCATTAAGGAATACTCCTACAGAGAGTTGCGAGATCAAGTGGCCGGATTCGCGGGCGTGCTGGCTTCGAAGGGTGTGTCAAAAGGGGATCGGGTACTGATCTACATGCCGATGATTGCTGAGACTGCTATCGCAGTTCTCGCCTGTGCCCGTATCGGTGCTATTCACTCAGTTGTGTTTGGCGGATTTGCTGCCAAGGAGTTGGCTGTCCGAATTGATGATGCCACGCCGAAAGTGGTTGTGTCTGCCTCCTGCGGTATTGAAGTTGAGAGGGTTATTCCCTATAAACCGTTGTTGGATGAAGCAATAAGGTTCTCATCCCACAAACCTGAGGTCTGCATCATATTTCAACGAACCATGGAGACTGCGGAGCTGATTCCAGGCAGGGATATTGACTGGGCTGAAGCTATGGTCTCGGCAAGACCTCATGAGTGTGTTCCCATGGCTGCCACTGATCCGGCTTATATCCTATATACTTCTGGAACAACAGGTGTGCCGAAAGGAGTGGTGCGTGATATCGGTGGGCATATTGTGGCGCTGAAATGGTCCATGAAGGGTGTTTATGACGTCAATCCCGGCGACGTTTACTGGGCGGCTTCTGATATTGGCTGGGTGGTGGGTCATTCCTACATTGTATATGCACCGCTGTTTCAAGGCTGTACGACCGTTCTGTACGAGGGGAAACCGGTTGGTACGCCGGATGCCGGTGTTTTCTGGCGGGTTATTTCTGATCACGGGGTTAAAACATTGTTTACAGCTCCCACAGCGTTCCGGGCCATCAAGCGGGAAGACCCCAGTGGCGAATTGATCGGGAACTATGATCTGTCGCGTTTTAAATCTTTGTTTCTGGCAGGAGAGCGAACCGATCCAGACACCCTGAAATGGGCGGAAGCCAAGCTGGGGGTTCCAGTCATTGATCACTGGTGGCAAACAGAAACCGGTTGGGCTATCGCCTCAAACTGCATGGGCTTAGAAAGGCTTAAGGTGAAAGAGGGCTCTCCGACCAAGCCTGTCCCCGGTTGGAATCTTCAGGTTGTCGATACAGATACAAAGCCCGTTCCGGTGGGCGAGATTGGTGCCCTGGTCATCCAATTACCCCTTCCACCGGGCTCGCTACCTACATTGTGGAAAAATGATGAGGGTTATCAAAAAACCTACCTGGATGAATTCCCGGGATATTACAAGACAGCAGACGCCGGGTACATCGATGCAGATGGTTATGTATTTGTGATGAGTCGAACTGATGACATCATTAACGTGTCCGGTCATCGGTTATCAACAGGTGGTATGGAAGAAGTGCTGGCTGATCACCCGGAGGTTGCTGAAGCTGCGGTCCTGGGTGTGGATGATTCGTTGAAGGGGCAGGTTCCGGTCGGATTTCTTGTTTTAAATGCTGGTGTCACCAGAGATCACGGTGACATTGTCAAAGAAGTGATCAAAATGGTCAGGGAACGCATCGGTCCGGTTGCTGCGTTCAAGACGGCTATAGTTGTACAAAGGCTGCCCAAGACGCGTTCGGGAAAGATCCTGAGGGGAACTATTCGGAAAATTGCCAACAACCAGGAATATAAAACCCCCGCAACCATTGACGATCCCACGATTCTTGAGGAGATGACAGACGCCCTGATAAAAATCGGTTATGCCTCAGGGAAAAAATAACCTATAGAGCTTCGAGTTTGTTAATCATCGGGAACAGCAGACCATGAATCTGAGGCCTCGTGTTCATCAGGCAGCTACCTTTTTTCCGGATTTCATCTGAAGTCCCATGGCTCTCATTTCAGGCCTCAGGGCAACAAGGAGGTTGATGATAGTGAGGCAGATGCCGGCACCGAGAAACAGCCCTTCAACACTTATTTTGATCAGTGCCCCGCACAATGCCTGAGAAATAGGGACCAGGCCCACGGACGCAAATCCCATGGTGCTGATTACCCTGCCCAGCAGGACATTGGGGGTTCTGATCTGAATCCAGGTATTGAACTGGATGACCACATATCCCTGTGCGGCTCCCATCAGCATCACAATAAAAGCGGTTGACCAGGTGTCGGGCATAAATCCCATGAACATCACTCCCAGGCCTGAAGAGCTTAGCACCAGCATTAAAAGGGTTCCCATCCGTTCCGGACGTACCGAAGGCAGAAAGCCGGCTGCCAGAATTCCCAGCAGCATGCCCGCTCCCAGTCCTGACATAATGATACCGAATGAGGCAACTCCTTCAGGGAAGCGAGAGTTGGCCATGACCGGTATGCCAACGAGAAGCGGTCCCTCCACCAGAAAGTGGCTGACTGAGGTCACCAGCAGCAACAACCGCATGGTCTTGTCTTTCAACACATAGGACATTCCCTGCTTGAAAAACGAGATGGCGCTTAATACGTCGATGTTTTCAGACTCTTCAGCTGGAGCCTTATTAATCCGGATCATTGTAAACATGATGATGGAGAGCACAAATCCTATCGCATTACAGCCAAAGGCCGCGGCAATGCCTTGAGTTCCGGCATTCTCCCCGCTGGGGGTTGCCGCTTCAGGGGAGCCGGAGAACAAGGCTATCAAAACTCCCGCAAGAGCCGGTCCTGCTGCAATACTCAACTGAGCTGTGCCCTGAATGATGGAGTTCGCGGCCAGAAGATGTCTATCTTCCACAATGTGCGGAATGATGGCTGACTGTGCAGGGTAGAGAAATGCATCTGCAAACCCGAAACCCAGCGCCAGCGCATACAAAATCCAGATATGAATCCAGCCGTAGATGACCAGGACAGTCAATATGGCAACAATTACTAAACGCACTGTATTTGATGCGATCAGTACAATCTTCGGGGAGAAACGGTCGATAAACGTGCCGCTTACCAGCATGAAAAGTGCGCGGGGGATGCCTGCCAGCGCCAGAACAGTTCCCATCTGGAATGGATCGCCTGACAATTTCAGGACCAGCCATGGCAACGCTATCATGTAAAACTGAGAGCCTAGAACCGAAAAAGTCTCTCCTATCCACAAAAGTCTGAGATTAGGCAGTGACAGCACGACCCGCATGGGGTGTTTTCGGCTTTCCAGGTCAGATTGTGGAGCGTTGGGGTCTTGCATCATTGGATTCAAAGAATTAGAGTATTTCGTAGATATCGATACACAATTTGGGCTGTTGCCTGTATGTATGGTGTCTCATGGCTGTTATTGATTTGGCAAGTATCAGGATCACCTGTTCTGTTTAGTATGGAAATAACGATCCCCGCCGTAAGCAGCGGGGTATTTCATTTTGATCTGGATCCCGGATCGTTGTCCGGATGACAGAACTCGCAAGCGGCGGGGTATTAAACCCAAGCTTCGCAATAAAGAAGATGATGATGGGTATTCAAAAACTGGGTTTGTTTCTGGCTGTGTTACTGGTTACTGTGTCGACAGGTGTGGCGGAAGTCAAACTGGAGCTGCAGGTCTCCGACTCGAGCCTGGAACTGGGGGATGAAATGACGGTTCAGCTGAAGGCTGATGGGGCTGAAGACGGAGCAGCTCTGATCCTGCCTGATATAGATGGACTCTCATTCAGACAATTGGGACCTCCCAGTTCTTCGAGTCAGACCATAATCATCAACGGAAAATTCAACCGGTTCAGCGGCTTGATTTTCAATATTGGGATCAGTGGTCGCTATACCCATTATCGGCATAAATTCTCCA
>JAOZRE010000063.1:0-12965 GCA_029940215.1 bacterium
TCTCCTCCCCTAACACCAATAAGCCCCTGCATCTCGGACACTGCCGGAATAATCTGCTGGGATCCGTGCTGTCCGGTATCCTTGGTTGTAACGGATACAAGGTGATCAAGGCTAACCTGGTGAATGACCGGGGGATCCATATCTGTAAATCCATGCTGGCCTATCAGAAATGGGGATCAGGCGAAACGCCCGAATCAGCAGGCATCAAAGGGGATAAGCTGGTTGGTAGCTATTATGTGTTGTACGATCAAAAGGAAAAGGAAGATGAAACGGTCCTGCAGGAGGTGCAGGAGATGTTGAGGATGTGGGAAGCTGGAGACCGGGAGACCATTGAACTCTGGCGACAGTTGAACGGATGGGTACTGGACGGCTTCAGGGTGACCTATGACCGGATGGATGTCTCCTTTGACAAGTTCTATTTTGAAAGCGAAACCTATAAAGGCGGTCGCGAACTGGTCCTGGCAGCCCTTGAAAACGGGGTTTGCAGCAAAGAGGAGAACGGGGCGGTATCCATCGACCTGGAAGCAGACAAACTGGGGAAGAAGATCCTGCTGAGAGGAGATGGAACGTCGATGTACATCACCCAGGACATCAACACAACGGTTACCAAATTCAGTGATTTCGACCTGGACGGATGCCTCTTTGTTGTCGGTAATGAGCAGGATAACCATTTCAGGGTTCTGTTTAAGGTTTTGGATCGATTTGGCTATGAATGGGCAAGCCAGTGTGAACACATCAGCTATGGCATGATCACCCTTCCCGAAGGAAAGATGAAATCCCGCGAGGGCACGGTGGTGGACCTGGATGACCTGATGGATGAGATGAAGGCCCTGGCCCTGGCCGAAATCCTGGAACGGGCAGGAGATCCAGAGGCAGTTGTAACAGAAGAGCTGGAGCAGACTGCGGAAGCTATCGGACAGGCAGCCATCCGGTTTTTCATCATGAGAACCAATGCAGTCAAAGAGATCAGCTTTAATCCCAAAGAATCGCTCTCCTTTGATGGCGCGACCGGCCCCTATCTTCAGTATACCCACGCCCGAATCTGCAGTCTTCTTCGCAAGGCAGATATGGATATGGGTCAAATCTCGTTTGACAATTATGACTGGAACGTAGATGAGATCTCGCTGTTGGTCCAGTTGGGCCGTTTTCCGGACAACATGAATCAGAGTGCCATCGACCGAAATCCGGCAGTGCTGTGCAACTATATTTATGACCTTTGCCGCGGGTTTAATAAATTCTACTATGAACATCCGGTCCTGAAAGCGGAGTCTGATACAGTGGTTCAGGCCAGAATGGCTCTGACCCGGGCAGTAAAAGGTGTTCTTTTTAAAACCTTGGAAATCCTCGGAATCGTAGCGCTTGAGAAAATGTAAGCTGCGAACGGAAGGACTTTCAAGTCGACAAACAATCATCAATCGAAGAAGAGAATGGATCAGGCAGTCACAATGGACAAGATTTTATCCCTCGCCAAAAGAAGGGGTTTCGTATTTCAAGGTTCGGAAATCTACGGAGGTCTTGCTAACTCTTGGGATTACGGTCCTCTGGGCGTTGAGCTGAAAAACAACGTCAAGAAAGCGTGGTGGACCTCCTTTGTCCGAAATCGACATGATGTGGTCGGTATTGACAGTGCTATCATGATGAATCCCACCGTCTGGGAAGCGTCAGGTCATGTCGGTGGTTTTTCTGATCCGTTGATGGATTGTAAATCCTGTAAAAACAGGCATCGGGCAGATAAATTGATTGAAGAGACCCTGGAGGCGCGAAATGAGCCTGAAATACTTGTTGAGGGTCTGAATCATGATGAAATGATGGCAAAGATCGTGGAGCTGGATATACAATGTCCAGTCTGCGGAGCGAAGGATTTCACCGATATCCGGCAGTTCAACCTGATGTTCAAGACACACCAGGGTGTTAACGATGATACGGCTGCAGTGGTTTACCTGAGGCCGGAAACAGCTCAGGGTATCTTTGTCAATTTCCGGAATGTGGTGACAACAAGTCGGAAACGGATTCCCTTCGGTATTGCACAAACCGGGAAGTCATTTCGGAATGAGATTACGCCCGGTAACTTTATTTTCAGGACCCGGGAATTTGAGCAAATGGAGATGGAGTATTTCTGCCATCCGGATCAATCGATGGAGCTGTTTGAATACTGGAAAGCGTTCTGTAAAGAGTGGGTGCTTGACTACGGTTTGAAGGAGAGCTCCATCCGGCTGCGCGACCATAATGAAAAAGAGCTGTCCCACTACTCCAGCGCCACAACAGATATCGACTTCCGGTTTCCTTTCGGCTGGGGAGAGTTATGGGGAATCGCGCATCGTGGCAACTTCGACCTGACCCAGCATCAGACTTATTCCAAGAAGGATCTTCAATACACGGATCCGACATCGGGCGACAAATACCTGCCACATGTAATCGAGCCGGCACTGGGAGTTGATCGACTGGCCCTGGCTTTTATCGTGGACGCTTATGAGGAAGAGGAACTCGAGGGTGGCGAAAGTCGTGTGGTCCTGAAATTTGATAAGCGCCTGGCACCTATTCAGGTTGCTTTCCTGCCGCTCTCCAAGAAGCTTTCAGAACCTGCTCAGAAGATATTTCAGAAGGTTGCCGGAGAGTTTGTCTGCGATTATGACGAATCACAGAGTATCGGGAAGCGGTATCGTCGTCAGGATGAGATCGGAACACCTTTTTGCGTGACCATTGATTTTGATACACTTGAGGACAACTCAGTAACTGTCAGGGATCGTGATAGCATGGCCCAGGATCGCGTGGTGATTGATCAACTGATTAGTTTTCTGAGAGATAAACTCGCCTGATCCATTGAAACGGCCTGATGTTTCTTTGCATGCAGGCCCTTATCAACACAATCTCTACTGAAAACCGACCATGCCCACACACACCGAACTAGAAGAAGGGACAACACTTAGACTGGATTTCACTAAACTCGCCAAGGTTGCTGATTGTGGAGAAGCGGTTTTACCAGCGGTGGTACAGGATATCGATTCCCTGGAGGTTCTGATCGTCGGTTATGTTAACCAGCAAGCGCTGGATTACGCACTAGCTGAAAAAGTAGCGACCATGTGGAGTACATCCAGAAAAGAGTTGTGGATCAAGGGAGCGACCTCAGGGGAGTATCTTGATCTGGTGGAGACCCGTGTCAATTGTGAACAAAACTCAATTGTTTACCTTGTCAAGGTACGTGGACAGGGTGCCTGCCATACCAATAATAAAGATGGCAGCCCAAGATTTAGCTGTTATTACAGAAGAATCAACTCGCAGGGAGAGCTTGAAACACTATCAGATTGAGCGTCCTCACAGGAATGGTTGCCTTTCCTCCATTTGTCCCTCACTTCTATCTTTCCATCAGTTGAAGCCGTTTTATTAGCGTATATCCTTTTTTCGGGGAATTTGCCGTGTGAAATGTTGACAAAACAGCTGTATCGGTCGTAAAGATGTAGAAACAAAAGGATTTCTGATTTGCCTTGTGAAAATAAATCAAAACCGGAGAAGGTGATGAGTGTCAAACACGCTGTTTTTGAATTTGTTGAGAAACACCCGGAGATGTCTGTTGATCAGATCGTAAAGGGACTTCCCGAGCTGAACAAGGCTTCTGTTCGAAAATATTACTATGACTATAAGAAATTGCAGGTGGGGCCGACTAAAGACAGTAAGACAACGAAGCAAAAACCGGCTGTGAAGCATACAAATCTGGGTAAATCAAAAAAAGAGACCGGAAGTATTCGCCTGAAAGTATACAGCCTGTTGGATAACGATGCCAATGCGTCCATCGACGACATCTGCAGGGAATTTGAAGGCTGCAATCGAAAAACCATTCGGGACTATCGTAATCGATGGCGTAGCGAGCACTCCCAGGCAGTTTCAGGTAAAGGTGGTAAGAAAAAAGGGAAACAGACTGAGTCCGGCAATGAGCGCAAGGCCGTTTACAACTATATGAAGCAGCACTTGAATGCCAATCTCAACGATCTGAGAAAGGCATTTCCGCATCACAGTAAGCTGGTTGCTGATTTTCGCAGTTGGAAGAACCAGCAGGCAAAAAAGAAACGGCCTGCTTCCAAGGAAACTGGGGATTCACCTACAACTCACCTTTCGGTTGATTCCTACAAAAAGACCATCCAATCCCTGAAACAGGTCATAGAAAAACAGCGGGGCACCATTGAATCCCAGCGATTGAAGTTAAAACAGTTTCGTGCCCAGGCACCTAAATTCAATCTTGATGGACTGAAATCATTTCTGGCGAGTAAGATCTTCAATAAGTAGGTAATATTACCCCGTCACAGCCGATGGTCGGCTAGAGAAACGCTTTCAACTGTTTCACCACGGCGTCGGCTCCTCTCATGATCTGGCCAACATTCGCTTCCAGCATATAACAGGGACCCGTCACTAACCGATTGTTCTCATCTGTCACTACCTCTTCATGGGTGGTTGCCTGATGCTGTCCCCCTATTTTATTCAGGTTTTCCGCATCCGGACCGTCAGCGCCCAGTGTCAAAATCGGGCTGTTTGCATTCAGGACCTTGGCCAGGATGACCGGCGCAATGCAGAGTGCCGCAATCGGTTTTTTTGCTTGAAACGCTTTCTGTAGAACCTCTTTTACAACTGGAATAACAGTCATTTGGTCACCCTTGACGGCATAGTCACAGAGGTTTTTGGCAGCACCGAAACCGCCCGGCAGGATCAGAGCATCAAGATCATCGGCCGAATCGGCCTGCAGCGGTGCTATTGCGCCCCTGGCTATTCTCGCCGCCTCGACCAGCACATTCCTTTTTTCTCCTTCCGCCACTTCCGATGTGTAGTGGTTGATGACATGCATCTGCTCGACATCAGGGGCAAAGCAGACCGCCTGCAGCCCGTGATTGTCCAATGCAGCCAACGTTGCCACCGTTTCCTGAATCTCGGCGCCATCGAAGACGCCACATCCTGATAAGATTACCCCGATTTTTTTCATTTCAGCTCTCCTGCTTTGTAAAGTGTTTTCTTTAGGTGCGGATCGCATGCCTTTGACCATCAACGACATCATCACGCTGTTTCCCAACCGATTCCTTTTCTGTACATTTTTCTTATCATTATCAGACCTCTCTACCGAGTTCAACCGTAAACAGGCTGTACCCCGCTATACATTACGTTTCAATAATGCCAATCAGTCATTCATGATCCAGGAAGCAGGCAAAAAGCGGTTCTGGAAAAAGGGGAGATCGTTCGATAATCTGCCATCAAGCCCTTGACTTAAGCTGAAATGCTGGTAAACCTGAATGAACGCAACGTGAGGGAAACAACATTTTCATCCTAGACTACATCACTAAACGACCGGATTAAAGACTATGGCCGAAGAAGATGCCCAGGAAGGAGCGCAGGAGGAAACACCGCAGGCGGGGGCTGGGGACCAGAAACAGCAGGTTTCCGGCGGCAGCAAGCTGGTTCCGATCATTATTATTGTGGTAGTGCTGCTCGCTATTGTCGGCGGAGTGGGGTTCTATTTTTTTGTGCTAAATGGCAGTCAGTCTTCAATGGAAACAGGCAGTGCTGAAGAGGCTAAATTTATAGATCTATACCGGAAAAGGAGCCAGCCCTCTGTGGAATCCATTAAAGGAGAAGGGTTGCCGGTGTTTTCCTCTGTTTTTTCCTACTCAGTGAATATGAAGGACCAGCGACACATGATGCAGGTATCGTTTAAGGCAAAGGCCTATGACGAACTGGTGTTGGCTCATCTGAAGAGATTCAAGCCGTTGATTGATAATAATATGATGATGCTGCTGGGTCAGTGGAAGGCGGAGGATCTGCGGAACCGTGCCGGCTTGGAACTTCTGAAACAGGCTATTTACAAGGAATTGAACAGCCATTTTGACCAGGAGTTCATCGAGAGTGATGACCACAAATCAAGAGATCGAACGCCCATTAAAGAAATTCTGATTGTAGAGTACTATATCAACTAGCAGCGATTGATCCTGAGGTAAAAGGCCCCCCTGTTCTGCCCTGATTACTTGAATTCCTGTTCAAACCAGTCTATCAGCTGTCCTGAAATGCTGATGCGAGAATCCGGCCTGAAGGGAAGTTTGTCGGCCGGAAACCAGTCCGCAGTCTTAATCTCCTCTCCATCCACTGTGATATCCCCACCTTGGTACTCAGCTGTAAAAGCGATCATCAGTGAATTCGGAAATGGCCACGGTTGACTGCCGAAATACCGGATGTTTTTCACATCGATGCCTACCTCTTCCTTAACCTCTCTGGAAATACACTCTTCCAGCGTTTCTCCCGGCTCGGCAAAACCGGCCAGAACACTGAAAAAATTTGCCGGGAAATCCCGTCCATTGGCGAGAAGGATCTGATCCTCTTTGATAACAGCGGCCATGATGGCAGGTGCAATGCGGGGAAAATTTATCAGTCCGCAAGCCGGACAGACTTTGGCCCGCTCACCACCCCTGACCTCTGTAGGTGTTCCACATCGACCACAGTATTGAAAGGTTTGGTCCCAGTTGACAACCTGTATGGCGGTGACGGCGGCCTTCAAAAAATCAGGGTCCAACACCCCGTGCAGTCTGCGCAGATCTGAGAAATTTGCCTTTTCCGGCCAGGGAGCATTCAGAGGAAGTTCAGCTGAAAAGCAGGGTGTGTCGTTCAGAAGCCCGAGGTATTGAGTCCTGACAGGATCAAACCCCACTTCCTCCAAGTCAACTACATAAGGGACAACTGTTTTGCTGTCAACAACCTCTACCAGCAGATTGTTATTTTGAAAAGCAAACCAGTGCACGGGACCGGAGATTTCCAAGGGGGGCGTAACTAATGAAATAAAACTCATGATGTCTGGTGTTTTCGGGTTGACTTCGTTTCAGGACAGCGGTGGGGGATTGGGAACTCGCTGTGTTGTCGTCGAGTGTGCCGGGCCTGGAAAGAGATTCCAGGCCCGGGGGGTCACGGAAACGGGGAATCGGTCTTATTCGTATCGGCCGATAATGGAGAGAGCACATACATTGGCAAAGGGGAATCCGCCAAGGTTATGCGTGATGCCATACCGCGGGTCTGCCAGTTGTCTCTCACCAGCCCTGCCTTGAAGCTGCAGGTACATCTCATAAAGCATCCGCAATCCGGATGCGCCAATGGGATGACCGAAGCACTTCAAACCGCCGTCAATCTGACAGGGGATCTGGCCGTCCGAGTTGTAAAAACCGTCCATCACATCCTTGATAGCACCGCCTTCGGGTGAGATGAACAGATCTTCGTATGTCACAAATTCAGTGATGGAGAAGCAATCATGAACTTCAAACATGCTGATCTCTTCACGGGGATTTTTAATGCCTGCTTCTGCATAAGCCCGCTTGGACGCTCTTCGAGTTGTCGCAAAATGGGACCCGTCCCAGTTCTTATAACCCTGCTCTTCACCATTACTCACAGCAAGCTGCAACGCTTTGACCGATACCAAGTTGTCCTTGCCGAGGCTCTTGGCAATCTCCGGCGTGGTGACAATGGCACAGGCTGAACCGTCACTGACACCGCAACAGTCGAATAGCCCGAGTGGATCCGCAATCAATGGGGCCCCCATCACCTTCTCTATGCTGATCGCTTTTCTCAAATGGGCCTTGGGATTTTTCACTCCGTTGGCATGACTTTTCACAGATACCTGTGCGATCGCCCTTTTCAGGTCGTCGTATGGCACATTATGCTTGGCGCGATAAGCGCTTGCCAGTTGCGCAAAGGCTCCGGGAGCTGAAATGTTTGGTAGTACCTGGCCCGGTAATGCGCCGCTGTTGACACCGTCAATGGAAGGCAACCCACCGTAACCGGTATCCTTCAGCTTTTCAACTCCCTGTGCCAGTGCAATATCACAAGCCCCGGAGGCTACAGCGTAAACAGCCCCTCTGAATGCTTCAGTCCCGGTTGCACAATAATTTTCCACCCGGGTTACTGGTATAAACGGTAGTCTTAATGCCATGGCCAAGCCAGGCGCTCCTTTTCCGGTGCCCAGTTCATCGTAGCACTGGCCAAACCAGGCTGCTTCTATCTGGTTCCGTTCGATTCCAGCATCCTGGAGACACTCTTCAAAAGCCTCCACCATCAGTTCTTCCGGTCCGCAGTCAAACCTCTCACCGAACTTAGAACAGCCCATACCGATCACTGCAACCTTATCCTTAATACCTTCAGCCATTTTACACCTCCTCATGCTTTATAATCGGTTTTGCTTTCCAGTAGTACTGGGTGAAATTTCTTGCCCTATCAATGTTCCTGATGCGAAATACCATTCGAACCGGCAGTCCTACCTCAACCTTGCCGGCCTCATAGTCTGTGAAATCAAACATCCCTCTCCCTTCATTTTCAAAGGTGACCATGCCATAGTGTGCCGGCGGGTCTGGTGTGAAGGTCAGGATGTCAGCGGTGTAGGTTTTTATCTTACCATGTTGGTCGGCAAATTCGCAATCCTCCTGGGAATTCACAGCATTACAATCCGGGTTAACGCAGACTTCTGCCTTCGGGAACTGGGCTGTGCCACATTTCGTACACTTACCACCGACCATTCCGATGATCATGCGCCGGTTTCGGTATAGTGCAGAAAGAGCTGTCCGCCAGTTGGCTTCCGCCCTCATGGTCTGATCCTCGTTCAGTAACCCCCGATGCGACAGGAACTTAAGATAGTTTTGCTCTTCTTTTCTGTCGGCCAACGAGCCCTTGATGCCGCGCTTGTCCTTCATTTTTGAGATGTTGTCTGTGACTTCGAAAAGCATCACGGTACAGCCCCCACCGAAGGCAGCCACCAGGATCTTATCACCAGGTTTTGCATCTTCGAGTGCGGCAATGAGCATCACCAGAGGATGCGCGGTTCCGGTGTCTCCGCAGACATTGTGCATGTTATCCGCAGTCTTTTCCGGTGCGATGTCCATCATCCCGGCAAGCTGCATGGGAACCCTCGGAAACATACAGGGCATAACAAATCGATCCACGTCCTTGCCACTGATGCCGGCCTTGTCAAACAGGCTCTGGATGGCTCTGGGGACAATCTTCAGGATACCTTCGTCACGAATCCAGCGCTCTTCCCAGTTATAGTCAAACTGCTCGCCTTCACCACGGTAGTGGTCTGCAAAATCTTCGGTGATGGTGACAGAGCTCTTGAACTCCGCAACCACATCAGTCGATCCGATCATCAAAGCGGCTGCTCCGTCTCCAGCAAGGAGTTCGTGGGTGTACGCCATTTTTGTGATACGCCTGTCTCCGGCCGTCACCAATACATTTTTGAAGTCGCCTGATTTGACCGCATTTACCCCGGCTATCAGTGCAGATGCCCCTGCCCGAAGGGACGCTGTGAAATCGGCAGAATCAAGTGAACTGCTCAAGTTCAGCGCTGTGGCCATGATGCCTGAGTTCAACCGATCTTCGAAGGGAAAGTTCACTGATGCCATGTAAGCTGCATCAATCTGGCTCTTGTCAAATCCGTCAATACAATCCCTTGCAGCCTCGACTGCCATGGTTAAACTGTCTTCATCCCAGTTTGCCATGGACCGTTCTCCACCGGCTGAACCGATCAGCCCGGGAGCCATCCATGCATTGGCTCCATATACGACACCGCGATTTAATCTTAAACGGGGAATATGTCCCCCGTACGACGTAATACCAACCATTGAATCCTCCATTTATGAAATGCGGATAAAAAAAAGAAAACCCCCTGCTAATAATTCCTGGCTATCTAACTTAATAACCGGAAGATGGGAAACACGTTCCTGATACCCCATCAAATGATGGAATCAAACTAGCGACTTTAGCTTTCCCTGTCAAGGTTTTTATCGGCTATTTTCTATTGTAAAGTTGCTAAGGTTTGCGTGGTATAGTGCGATTTAAAAAGCTCAGACCTGCACTCTGTCAACGGTGGGTCCATTGATGAAATTTAACCCAGATGACTGCTCCCAGTTCGACATCTTTTTTGGCCCCCTTGTGGGTCAGTTTGTAGTCAGCAGGATTCAATGCCGCAAATCCCCACCAGCCATCCGTTGGTGCAGCATAGCTGAAAAGGCCGTTTTGATCGGCCTTGATTGTCTGTGTGATCATCAGTTCATTGGGAGCTTTTGCTTTTTTTCCCGGGTTTAGAAACTCAACTTCGACGATAGACTCTGGTACCGGCTTGCCATTCAGCTTGACAATCCCCTGGAAGAGGTTGCCGGCATAGAGCCCAAATGGGCGGGTAACGGGAACGATTTCTGTTTTGAGACCTATCTCCGTGTCCCATCCCTCATCGTCACCAAAGGCGGATACCACTGTTTTGGTGTAGTGGATAATATAGCAGTCTTCGGTTTCTTCCCAGTATGGTTGTGGCTCCATATAAAAGGCGTAGATGCCAGGGCGTTTTAGTTTATAGCGTACGTTCCACGACATCTGTTCCAGATTTGTCGACTGTTTAATGGTCGGTAGCAGGGATACGAGGGTGCCCCTGGCCGAAACGCCAAACGAGCGGGGTTTTACCAGGGGCATTCCCTCCTGTTCAAAGGGATGAGCAAACGAAAGTTCCAGATCAATAGTGGTGCTGTCACCGGCAGAGACAATGGAGTCAGAAGGGATAATCATCCCGAAATGGGCACTGGCAGGTTGATTGAAAAGCAGTAGCACGATGACAAGCACTATTCTTGCTGACATGATTGGTTTCATGGCGTCTCTCCAGGATTTGAGTATGAAAAATATGATAGGAGTATCACGAAGAGCATAAGAAAATATAATTCTTATGTCAATATAGGGTGAATTATTAATTTACAGGGGGCTGAAGCTGGGGCGATCCTGAACTCAGGTACTGGAATGCTTTATTAGAAATGGGTGTAATCGGGGGGTGCCAGTGTTTTCCTTAATTTCTGTTCGTGGTCTCTGAACTGCTGGACTGAAAACATCTTGCCACCATTGATATCGAGAAGCTCATCTGCCGGGTTTCGGTCTTGTTGGGTAAAAGTGGTATAAAATCGTTCGCAGTGTTCGCGAAGTTCGGTCGGTATGTCAGCGTATTCAGATTCCAGTGCAATTCGAAATATTTTTCTGGCAATGTCTGGAAAGGCGGAAGTGCCGAACTGAGACGCTTTATGAAGCATCTGCTTCAGGGTTTTACAGTAGGGCTCCAGCAGTTCCAGCGTCAACTCCAGGGCTTTTGGATCATAGAGGATGGATGACAGCAAGACGATTGGCACTGTCCACCAGTTTTCTGATGGGCCGTCCAGGGTTCTGAATTCAAGGAATCCCTTAGGTCTTACCTCTGGAAAAAGCAGGCTGATATGGTCTTCCCATTCTGACATATCAGGTTGCAGGCGGGGGTGGTCAGTCTTTATCCACTGTCTGAATGAGATGAATCGTTCCGTTTCGTTGTTCAGAACCGCCTCGCGGTGCAGTTTGATTACATAGGCGTCCAGTGCGTATTTCAGGTATTGATCAACCTGATCTATCTCAGGACACGACAGGTCTTCCGGGTCAGGAAACCCGGTTCGGCAGGGATCCATATTCTGCCAGATAAACGAACGATAGCTTTTGAAACCGGTTGCTTTACCTTCTAAAAACGGAGAGTTACCAAAAATGGCACACATAACAGGTGCGAGCAGGTTGCTGGCAAACCAGCGTTGTCTAGCTGTCTGATGGCAGCCGAAATCAAGATTGACCTGGATGGAGAGTGTCAGGCGCATCATCTGCTGACCATATGGCCCTATCGCCTGGAAGTACTCGTCCATCGCTCGATATCGGGGTTTCTGCATTTTCAGGCCTATTTCATCGACTGAATGCCAAGGGTTCATGCCGCCATGAAATAATTTTATATGTTCCGGGCTGAGTGAGGTGTTGATCATTCCAATGTGCTTGACCATTTCAGCTATGGCGTCATTCAGGTGATAGCATTCGGAAGAGCTATACTCAATCTGACCACCGGGCTCGAAAGTGATATTGCCGCCAGAGGATGCTTTAAAATGCGGTGTTCCGTCTTCCTTGGGGGCGTATAGTAGATCTGTGGATGTCTCGTTTTTTTCCCTGATGATGTCGAGGACGCCAGTTCCTTTTTCATCACTGATGGCAAGTGGCTTTGGATTGCCGGGGCCATTCATTTTCAATGGCAGCAGTTCCAGTTCAAGACCAATGGATTGCTGATGATCTGAGGTAGGGGCTGTGGAGAAGAGAGTGGCGATCTGTTCCCGATATGCATCCATTCCCGGGCTGGAATTTCTTTGTGTCATAAGATGATAACTGCCTTTTTATTTGGAACCCAAGCAAGTGGAATTCAGGAGATCGAGCGATGTGATATATCATGCATTATGATATTCGGATCCGGCAGTTCCGGTCAAGCTTGGAATCGTGCATTGTGGCAATGGTTAACCCCGGTCATGTTTTTAGAACCACAAATAGAGGTTATGAAGTCGGTCTGTCTGGCATATCTTTTGTTGAAGTGGTGACAGTAACTGTTTACAGAGGAGAAAAGAGATCAGGAGAGCAATTGGAGATGCACTTGACACGTAAAATGTGGGGTGATAAATAGGACTGTATTAATGGTGGATGAATCCGGACAGTGAAGATCCGGTTTCTGTTGGTATTTCTCTTTTAAGGTCAGAGCGAGGAGATTTTGGGACGATTCACGTTTAAGCATGGTGTTCATCCAGAAGAGCACAAATCATTCAGTTCCGGTCAGGCGATCGAGGATCTGCCACTTCCGGAAAATGTTTATATACCACTGCAACAGCATATTGGAAGGCCCTGCTCACCACTTGTTCAGAAAAAAGATGAAGTCAAGACCGGTCAATTGATTGGCAAGGCGGAGGGGTTTGTTTCGAGTCCGGTTCATTCATCCGTCACCGGTACCGTTAAAGCGGTAGGTCCCTTTCTGAACTCGATGGGTGCTCGTGTGCCCATGGTACACATCGTCAGAAGTGGTGAGGATGAATGGGACCTGTTGGAAACACCCTATTTAGAACCAAAAAAATATAATTGCTTTTCATGTAAAACCCAGTTCGGGC
>JAOZRE010000063.1:12975-16635 GCA_029940215.1 bacterium
GGATGACTGGCAGCAGGCAACGCCGGAAGAGCTGGGAGACATTGTTTTTAAGGCCGGTATAGTTGGCATGGGGGGGGCTGCTTTTCCCAGTCATGTCAAATTGAAGGTTTCTCCGGAAAAACCGATGGACGCGTTCATATTGAACGGATGTGAGTGCGAACCTTATCTGACCTGCGATCATCGAATGATGCTTGAACGCACCGATCAGATCCTGCAGGGAATGGCGATCATCTTGAAGATGCTGAACGTTCAGGATGGGTACATTGGTGTTGAGAAAAACAAACCGGATGCCATTGCTATTCTAAAAGAGAGAGTGAAGGCAAACGGTTACAGCTTCAAAGTGGTGCCTCTGAAGGTTAAATATCCCCAGGGGGCTGAGAAAATGCTGATCAAGGCGATCCTGAACCGCAACGTACCTGCGGGTGGCCTGCCGGGAGACGTTGGAGTGATCGTACACAATGTCGGTACTGCCTGTGCGGTAAAGGAAGCGGTGATTGACGGAAAACCGCTGGTCAGTCGCGTCGTTGCTGTTACCGGTGACGGACTGCAGACACCGAAGAACCTTCAGGTCAGGGTCGGCACAACGCTGAGCCACGCCATAACGTATTGCGGTGGACTCAAGGATTCAACTGCCCAGGTCCTGATGGGAGGGCCCATGATGGGGTTTTCCCAGTTCAGTTTGTCGGTACCCATGGTCAAAGCGACCAGTGGGGTTGTCTGTACAAGCAATGTCAAAGAGTTGAAACAGACAGTCTATCCCTGTATCCGCTGCAATTCCTGTGTGACTGCCTGCCCGGTTTTTCTATTGCCGAACAGGTTGTCTCGATTGGTGGAGATGGAAAATTTTGGGGAAGCAGAGGATTTTGGTATATTAAACTGTATCGAGTGTGGTTCCTGCGTCTATGTTTGCCCGTCACATATTCCGATTCTGCAGTGGATGCGGATTGGAAAGTTTCGCGTAAACGAGCTTCGAAGAAAAGCGGCTGTTTAAACTAATGGTAAAGATGACTGCTGAGAATTCAAATACGGAAGAGAAAAAAATAGTGGAAAACACTGCTGAAAGTAAGCCACCGAAGAAGAAAAAAGACCCGAGGGACAGGCTATACAAACCGGAACACCAGCTGTTTGTGCTGAACTCCTCGCCACATGATTTCAAGGGGGCCAGTGTTCCCAAAATCATGTGGCATGTTATCATAGCACTGGTACCAACGACTGCTATGGCCCTGTACTATTTCAGGCTACCGGCACTTTTGCTGATACTGTCCTGCATGGTGGCATGCCTGGTTACGGAAGTGGCCATCAATCTACTCAAGGGACAGAAGCCGACAGTCAGGGATGGAAGCGCGGTGATTACCGGATTGTTATTGGCCCTGACCCTTCCCCCGACTTTTTCAATCACCAGCGCTGTTCTGGGTTCGATATTTGCGATAGCCGTTGGGAAGCAGGTGTTTGGAGGACTCGGTTACAATATATTTAATCCGGCCTTGATTGGCAGGGCATTTTTACAGGCCAGTTTTCCTGTGGCAATGACCACCTGGCAGTTGCCTTTTGTCGGGTTTGATGGAATCAGCGCAGCGACACCGCTGGGGCAGTTTAAATTTGAAAAGATTTCGACCCCGCTTATGCCCTTGTTGACTGGAAACAGCGGAGGGTCACTCGGAGAAACCTGTGCCATTGCCATTCTGATCGGGGGCCTGTTTCTGCTGATTAAACGGTACGCTGACTGGCGGATTCCGTTGAGTTTTATTGGATCGGTCTTCGTGGTTGGCGGGTTGTTCTGGTTAATTAACCCGGCGTCCTATCCGAATCCGGTTTTCCTGATTCTCTCTGGTGGGCTTATGTTGGGTGCTTTTTTCATGGCGACTGATATGGTGACCTCTCCGATTACGCCAGCTGGTTCCTGGATATTTGGGATTGGCGCCGGAATTCTGGTGGTGATCATTCGATTTTTTGGCGGACTGCCGGAAGGTGTTATGTACTCTATCCTGTTGATGAACGCGGTGACCCCCCTGATTAATCGATACACCCGGCCGAAGTTTCTGGGGGAGGTGCGGAAATGAAAACCAGCTATCGGATCTTTATCACGCTTACCCTGATTTCTATCTTGTCCGGCGGGCTGCTGTCGGCACTGAACAACGTGACCGAACCCAGGATCAAGCAACATCGTGTCAGGGCGCTGAAAGCTGCTATCTCTGAGGTGTTGCCTGCGTATGATTATTATGAAGAGATCTCAAAGGGCCCGGTGACACTCTACGTGGGAAAGAAAAAACCGGATGGAGAAACAGTTGGAATTGCTACCCGCCTGATTGGCAGCGGGTTTCAGGGAAAGATTTCCATCATGGTCGGGATCAAGCCGGATTTCAAACAACTGTCTGGATTCAAGGTGCTCGAACAGGTCGAGACCCCTGGCCTGGGGACAAAAATCGTGGTTGACCCTTCCAACAAGGATAACCCGTTCTGGTTTCCAGAACAGTTTAAGGGACTGACATTCTTACCTGCCATTACAGTGATTAAAAATATTAAACCGTCTAAACCAGCTGAGGTGCAGGCCATATCCGGTGCTACAATCTCATCAAAAGCGGTTGTCAGCATTTTAAACAGTCAGTTACCCGAGATTCAGACCATTTATAAGGCAAAGGTACGATAGACCAGACTAGAATTGATATTCAATTAAACCGATATTAAGCCATGGCTCGAAAAAAGAATACGTTGACTTACGAAGTCCTGAAGGGCATCTGGGATGAAAATCCGGTAATGGTCAGCCTGCTCGGACTCTGTCCGACCCTTGCTGTTACCAATTCAGCGATGAACGGTCTGACAATGAGTATGGCAACAGGGTTTGTTCTGCTCTGTTCCAGTCTGATCATATCGTTGCTAAGGAACTTGATTCCGGCGCAGGTCCGGATAGCCAGCTATATTGTCATCATTGCTACGTTTGTGACGGTTGTAGATCGCTTTTTAGCGGCCTTTGATCCAGTATCAAGCAGGGCTTTGGGACCTTACATCCCACTCATCGTCGTGAACTGCATTATCCTTGGAAGGCAGGAGGCCTTTTCGGCCAAAAACAACCCGGGTCGATCTCTGCTGGACAGCTTTGGGATGACCCTGGGTTTTGCAGCGGTGCTGGTAATCCTTGGGGGCATCAGGGAACTGCTTGGCTCGGGGACCATCTTCAGTGTTCAAATACTGGGGGACTGGTTTAATCCCTGGATGATTATGATTCTGCCTCCGGGCGCATTTTTCACTCTGGGAATTCTGATTGCGCTGGTCAATTTGATTAATGAAAAGGGGGCTAAAAGATGAATCTACTGTTAATCTTTATTTCGGCTGCCCTGGTTAACAATTTTGTTCTGTCGTACTTTCTCGGGATATGTCCTTTTGTCGGGGTGTCCAAACGAATCTCTTCAGCTGTTAGCATGGGTATGGCTGTGACTTTTGTGATGACCATTACCGCGATTGTGACCTGGCTGATATACCATCTGATCCTGGTGCCGTTCCATGTTGAAATTCTGGAATATGTCTCATTTATTCTGGTGATTGCATCACTGGTGCAGCTGGTTGAGATGTTTATCCGAAAAGTCAGCAAGCCGCTTTATGAGACGCTGGGGATTTATCTGCCGCTGATCACCACCAATTGTGCCATCCTGGGGCTGGCGCTGT
>JAOZRE010000369.1 GCA_029940215.1 bacterium
AGCAGCTGCATTTTCAAAGGAGATGTGGATCCAGGGTATATCCCAGCTGGTGTGGGGAAAAGTTGAGCTGATCACCTCCATACATCCGGTGGCGTTGGCAGCAATCACATTTTTGCCCAACGCTTTGGCAACCAGCCGAACCGATAGTGCTTCGGCACAACCCTGGCAGGCCTTATGTCCCGGCGTGAAAACTTCTTCTTTACTCACAAGCCTGGATGAGAATATATTCAATGCTTCGATCATGCTTTTACTCCATAAAGAATATCTTCTGTTTCGGTCGCCCCACCTTCGGTTTGAAGAAGCGACTCCCTATAGATATTGATATAATCATCGGGGATCAGATCCCTACCGCCCAGGCCGCAGATAAATCCCGAAATCATGGGTCTGTTGGTGTCCGAATAAAACGCTGATCGGATTTCCGATGCCACCGGCCCCGGGGGACCACCGAACGATACTGCCCGATCGATGACGATAACTCTCCTGGCGTTACCGACGGCCTCTTTCAGCGCTTTAAAAGGAAACGGCCTGAAAAGCCGGAGTTTCAACAAATTCACTGATTCACCCTGTTCACGCAGCTGATCGACGGCATCGGAAACGATTCCGCTGATACTGCCCATGGTTAAAAATAGTGTCTCGCTACTATCCTCATGAAGCTTTTCTACGGGTCGGTATTGTCGTCCCGTAATTTCTGCCATTTCATCCCAAGCTGTGACAATTTCCGGTAACGCATTTTTCAAAGCCTCATTTTGAGCCATTTTAGCCTCAGTCAGGTATTCCGACATGGTCAGGGCGCCAATTGTAATCGGATCGTCCGGATCAAGGCGGTACAACGGCTTGAACTCCGGCAGGTACTGTTTAACCATCTCCTCTTCCCAGTATTCAATGGGTTCAATCATATGAGAGAGGACAAACCCATCCATGTTGACAATGACCGGTAGAGACACTTTCTCGCTTTCGGCAACCCGGAAGGCATGAATCACGTGGTCGAATACCTCCTGACCGTTTTCGGCAAATACCTGGATCCAGCCTGAATCCCTGACCGGCATGATATCGGAATGATCGTTGGCAATGCCGATGGGGGCTGACAGATGACGGTTACAGACAACCATGACAATCGGCAGTCGCAGGGATGAGGCTATAAATACCACCTCATTCATTAACGCCAGCCCCTGGGAACTTGTACAGGTAAATGTCCGGGCACCTCGTGCTGAAGAACCGCAGCAAACGCTCATGGCTGAATGCTCGGATTCAACCGGGATGTACTCGGCGTCCAACTCACCTGCTGCCACCAATTCGGATAGATGCTCAACAATATGAGTCTGGGGCGTAATCGGGTATGCTGCAATGACATCTACATTGACCAGTCCGACTGCATCCGCAGCCGCAACTGAAACTTCTTTTCCTATTAATTTTCCCATTACTCCTCCTCATCAACCATGGTGATACATCCGGTGTAACACTCCTGTTCACAAATGCCACACCCTTTACAATAATACAGGTCGGCCTCAAATGTGCCGTCTGCCGCTTGTGTAATAGCAATATCCGGGCAGAACAGGTAGCAGACACCGCATTTGATACAGTTCGCCTTATCGACGACCGGTCTGGCGGAGCGCCAGTCGCCAGTTTTATATTCCCTGGAATTTCCGGCATCTGAAATGATGACGCCGGGCTCGAGATCTCTCCAGGTGAATTCTGATGGTGTTGTCAAATGAACCTCCAATTCGGTATTTAATCACTCGCAAAATCTCTCACCACAGAAACACTGAGGACACAGAGATGACATTAGTAGTAGGGTATTAAACCATACGCTATCCCCACCCCTAATTGAGAGCGGGTGTAATTCTGGTTTCTCGATAGGCTCGCTGCATCGCTTTTATGTTTTTCCCGGCAATTCGGCCGAAACGTTCGTTCAATGGCCCCAATAGTTTATCGGGAGAATAGAATTCTCTCGCTTTCAGAATTGCTCCCAGCATGGTGGTATTGGTAATTGGTAGTCCAAGTTCTTCCTGCGCGATGACGTTGGCATTTACAGTAGCGATGGTCTGAGTTATTCCCAACTCCTGTTGGAGTTCCTTGCCGGAAAATCGGGAATTAGCTACCAGAATCCCCTGCTTATGCAATCCGGAACCGATATCAACCAAGCGCAGGATGGAAGGATCCAGTACAACCACCATATCCGGATGGTATATCATGTTGCGCGTGTTGATCGGCTCCGGGCTGATTCTGAAGAATGCAGCTACCGGCGCTCCCCGTCTTTCAGCTCCAAAGTTCGGAAATGCCTGGGCATATTGTCCCTGGTTAATGGCTGTAATCGCCATCAATTCGGCTGATGTTACGGCACCTTGTCCGCCGCGGCCATGTAATCTGACTTCAATCATAATGAATGCACATGTTGGCTGTTTTAAGATAATATCAAGAACCCCTACTTCGGTAATACTGCGCCTTTATCAGCGCTGGAAACCTGGTTTGCGTATCTGGCGAGATAGCCGTTTTTTACCTTCGGCGTGAACGGCGGCAGGGCAGCCAGTCGTTTTTCGATCTCTGCTGCGGAAAGCTTCAGGTTCAACGATTTCGCCGGTATGTCTATTTCAATAATATCACCTTCTTCGATGATGGCGATGGGACCTCCGGAAGCTGCTTCCGGTGAGATATGACCGATGGAGGCACCCTTGGAGGCTCCAGAGAATCTACCGTCGGTAATCAAGGCAACCTGTTTGTCCATTCCCATCCCGGCAAGGGTTGATGTGGGCGAAAGCATTTCCCGCATTCCCGGACCACCCTGGGGGCCTTCATAACGAATGACAACCACATCTCCTTTTTGGATGGTCTTGTTCATGATTGCCTGAAAGGCTTCTTCTTCAGACTCAAAAACCCGGGCAGGCCCTGAATGGACCAGCATCTCATCAGCAACCGCTGCCTGTTTGACGATGGCGCCGTCAGGGGCCAGGTTTCCTCTTAAGACCGCTAATCCGCCTGTTTCATGAACCGGTTTTTCAATGGGCCGGATCACCTCGGGATTGCGGATACCTGCATCCATCTTATCCAGCATATCTCCGACGGTACTGGCTGAGACATTGATCACACTGTCATCGATAAGCGACTTTTTTCTCAACTCAGCCATGATGGCGGGAACACCCCCCGCGTAATAAAGATCAATCACATGATCTGTACCGGCGGGTGCAATGGACGTCAGATGGGGTACCTTTGCAGACAGGCGGTCGAAATCCTCGAGTTTAATCTCAATGTCTGCATAGTACGCAATAGCCGGGATATGAAGTGCGGAATTGGTTGATCCTCCCAAGGCCATATCCACCGCGATCATATTGATAAAAGCCTCTTTTGTCATGATATCCCTGGGCTTGATATCCTTTTTGACCAGATCCAGTATTTTGCGACCGGTCTCTTTAGCCAGGCGGACCCGTTCCGCATATACCGCCGGAATACTGCCACTGAACGGCAGTGCCATCCCCAACGCTTCTGCCAGGTTACTCATTGTATTTGCCGTAAACATTCCTGAACAGGAACCGGCACCTGGACATAGCTCACACTCATGCCGGTAGAGCTCGTTTTCCGTCATTTTACCACTGTTGAACTCTCCCACCGCTTCAAAGATCTTATCCAGCCCAATGCTGTTTCCATCAATTCTGCCCGGTAGCATGGGTCCACCGGAGACAAAAATGGAGGGAATATTCAACCGGCCCGCCGCAATCAGCATCCCCGGTATGATCTTGTCGCATGATGCCAGCAGTACCAGCCCATCAAAGGGATGGGCCATGGCCATGATCTCAACCGAATCCGCGATAAACTCCCGGCTGGGAAGCGAATACTTCATGCCGTCATGATTCATGGCGATACCGTCACAGACACCGATAGTATTGAATTCAACCGGTGTTCCGCCGGCTGCATATATGCCTGCTTTAACGGCTTCAACCAATCGGTTAAGGTGCACATGACCCGGAATAATCTCATTAAAAGAGTTGGCAATCCCAATGATGGGCTGCTCCATTTCCCAATCGGAAAAACCGTCGGCTCTCAGTAAAGAACGGTGTGGTGCCCTCTCGGGGCCTTTGGTCATCAAATCGCTGCGCTTTTTCATAGGTTATTCTCTATTGGAGGTGAAAGTTTTGGAAAATTTGGTATGTTAATCATATTATCATATTTAAAATACTGTCAATCCAAAATTTCCAGTTGGGCTTTTGTTTGACAACAAAGCGATCTTTAACCGTTAATAGAAAATGTGTTTAGCAGTATACCTGTTGAGGTGTGAAACAACATGTCACCAGAGGACAAAAGGAAAATGTTTGAATGCGGGCAAGTGGAATTTCACTGAATTTTTAGTATATCTGGTTGCTATTTTAAAATCAGCAGATTAACCTGACAGGTGGAGGGTTTCTGGAATTTCAATAGGTTTCCTCAAGAAAAAGAACTTTGGTTGTGATTTCTGAGAATCTGCAAATCGAATAGATATCCCTACTATTTTCTGATAATTTCGTGTTTAGCACTTCGATTTTCAAGTAAAAATAAAACGAATCCGCACCCAAAGGGTACGGTATTGCTTTGCCCCCTTGAAG
>JAOZRE010000370.1:0-233 GCA_029940215.1 bacterium
CCTCCTTTTTGGCAACAGGTACCACACTGTTTGCATGAATCCTGTATTTGATGCTCTGTTTCAACCGATTTTGGAATATCTTGAATCATATTATCTGCTCTTTGATCCTGATTTATAGTGTATTCTTTATAAAACTTATGTAAAATTGCAATGCCAATAAAGGTCGGCTTACACAACCCGTCACATCAATCATATTGCAAAATATGTCAGCTGGCAAGCCCATGATTTGGGTT
>JAOZRE010000370.1:243-4562 GCA_029940215.1 bacterium
CCTTGTGGGGATATTTATCCGAAGGGCGTCGCAGGTGTATTTGTGGTTAGCAGTCGGGAGTGTGTTTTCAGGTGTTCATAATCACTGGTCGCAATATAGCCTTCTCGGGTATCTGGCTGATGTGAGGATTTCCTTCTATGAAACCGGTCAAGAACTGCGGTCCCGGATGTCAGTAGATGTCTGGTCCATCGCATGTATCTTGCCTTTTTAGATATGGTCACAGTATCGCGCATCGCATCAAGTTCATTCAACAACGCCACATCTAGCCCATCTTTTTCCGTTTTCATATACATTACCATCGATAAGGATTCACCTTGCATAGGTCAATTAGTTCAGGAATTTCTGTGTTCCCATGGCAGGTTCTCACACTATTCCCCTGCCCTTTACCTATTTATCGGCATTCAGAGCTGAAACTTTAATGGCAATTGGGAGAAAATCCGTGATCATTTCAGTGAAAAAAGTCCGTTAAATGACAAAAGTTTTACGAATACGCTCCCTTGATTCTCGGACAAGTTCGCTGAAAATACGTTATGATAAGGCCATAATAAAAGAACTATTGATATCCTGCCTCAGGCAGTTGGAACCCCTAATAAACGGCTATCATGGAAAGTACCATTGAAGAAAAATCGGTAACCCCGGCGCAATCCCCACTTTATGCGTTGATCATCAACCCCCTGCTTCAAATACGAGGGCTTTTATCTGTTCTGTATCTGACAATGAACACCCTATTCTGGGTGAGCTTTCTGGCTGTTATCACTGTCATCCGTTTTATATTACCTTTTAAAACTGCCCGGGTTATTTGCAGCAAAGCCGCTGATATAATTGCGGAGTGTTGGATATTCTTTAACAATGTCGGGTTGATATATACGCGTCACATAAATATTGAGGTAACTGGCATAGAAGACCTGAACAGGAAAGATTGGTACCTCGTTACCTCCAATCACCAGACATGGACAGATATCCCAATTTTACAGAAAGTCTTTTTCCGAAAAATCCCCTTTCTCAAATTTTTTCTAAAAAAAGAGTTGATCTGGGTACCGCTGCTGGGACCTGCTTGGTGGGTGCTAGACTTTCCCTTTATGAAGCGCTACTCAAGGGAGGTTCTTAAAAAGAAGCCTCACCTGAAAGGAAAAGACATGGAAATCACGCGTAAGGCATGCGAAAAGTTCAAGGATATGCCGGTTTCCATCATGAACTTTGCGGAAGGCACTAGATTCACAACTGAGAAACATGACAGACAGGCATCTCCCTACCGTCACCTGCTGAAGCCAAAGGCTGGCGGCATAGGGTTTGTGGTGTCAGCAATGGGAAACCAGCTTCATTATGTCCTTGATGTGACGATCTTCTATCCTCAGGGCAAACAAAGTTTCTGGGCGTTTTTATGTGGTAAGGTGAGTGAGGTTAAAGTCAGTATAAAAAAGCTGCCTTTAACAGAGGACCTTTTAGGGGATTACACATTGGACAGCTCTTTCAGGATTAAATTCCAGCGATGGATGAATGAGATATGGCAAGAAAAGGATAAACTGATGGAACAACTGAAATAGTCGGGCTTAATTGATAAGCAGATGGTTGATGCTTGTTTCATTGGTATTGTTCATCAAACCGACCTTGTTACCGATCTGATGAATATCTTCAAAAACATGCTGATTGTCCTACTTCACAAATCCGGTTAATCGTTCTCCCGTATCACTGATTTCAGGCATTGTTGAGCGTTCACGCTCAAGACCTTTTGCCATATCATCACCTTTGGATTGAGTATACAGCACCTTGTGGGCCGCAATGGCATCAAGGCTGTTTCGTTTGATCTTATCTGCCATATCCTTCACGGCCGCTTTCAGCTTGGTGGCAGGGACAGACTTATTCGCCAGACCTATTTTCTCTGCCTCAGACCCATTAACCATTTCAGCTGTGTAAGTCATTTCCCTTGCTTTCAATTCGCCTACCCGTTGTGGCAACCTCTGACTCATTCCCCAGGTACAGCGCAACCCCCATTTGACATGGGTATCCCCAAACTTGGCTTCATCAGCCGCAACGATCAAATCACAGGCTAACGCCAGTTCGAGACCTCCGGTTAGACAGAACCCATTGACCATCGCAATAACAACCTTCCCAACTTCAGCTATCTGGTCTTGAGTGTCCCGGGCAATATTGTTCAAGACGTCCCCGACATCGCCTCCTTCTAGTCCCTGCAGCGACTTAAGATCTACCCCTGCGCAAAAAGCTCTACCGGCACCTGTTAAAACAATAACGCTTACCTCTCCGCTTTGATCAGCCTTGATAATCGCCGTTTTGATCTCACCCAGAACTTCGGGATTCAGTGAATTAAGTGCAGCAGGACGATTAATGGTAATCCAGGCAATCCCTTCTTCTACTTCAAATAGCAGGTTTTTAAATGACATTTTCCACTCTCCATGTGAGGTTTCAATAGCAAATCATACCAAGCAGTCTATATACAGAATACCAATTTACCGATCCAGTTGAATTTGATATGGAACGGTGAAGCAACCGTTGAAGTTCTATAGCCTACTTTTGGGCAATATTATCTGAATAACCAAATATTTTCAACCACACTATCATTGTATATTACGTCACCTGAAAATCTGGAGACCTGATGAAGGTATTTTTTCACTCTGACTTTTATGAAGTATACACATCTGATCCGGCAGCAGCGGAAGGCCGTATGGAATCTGTCATTGAAATCATCCAGAAAAGGGTTGAAATAATTGAACCACTTCCAGCAACAAAAATGGAAATTGCCTTGGCCCATAGCGAGGAGCATATTCAGTCTATTGAAAAACAGGGTCTGTATCCGATTGCAGCGCTTGCGGCAGGTGCTGCTGTAGAAACTGCGAATGAAAGTTTAACTGTTCCCAGCTTTGGCCTGATACGGCCACCTGGTCACCACGCATCAACTGGGGCTGCCTGGGGATTTTGCTATTTTAATAATATGGCCATCGCTTTTTTAACGCTTCAGGAACAAGAAAAAATCAAAACCGGATACATATTGGATATCGATATGCACTATGGTGATGGTACTGATAATATACTGAAAGATAATCAAGGCATTATAGTACACAACCTCCATACAGAAGACAGAGAGGAATTCATGCAGGAGGTTGCAACTGAAATGAGTCGCTGTAAAGCAGACCTGATTGGAATCTCTGCTGGTTTTGACAATCACATCAATGATTGGGGCGGCGTATTGCTCACGGAGGACTATGAATTGATCGGACAGATGGTCAAATCTGCAGCTCAAAGAAATGGAGGCGGATGCTTCGGTTTACTGGAAGGAGGATATAATCACAAGGTACTTGGTGAGAACGTCATGGCGCTTATTCGAGGACTCTCCTGATACTTTTTCACGGTTTTTTCAGCACACGGTATTGCCAAAACCGAATTGAAAGCGCAAAGTGAAAAGAAATCCAAGGAGGGTTTCGTATATCGTAATTTGCATATATCTTTATATATGACTAATTATTTTAACTTTTTAATCTTTTCAACCTAGCCTCTCAAAATGCCGCCTGGCATGTTATAGGCCTTACAAATTCTGTTGTTGATCAGTATTTCACCCTTTGATTACATGATATTTTTTTCCTGCCGGTTTTACATAATTCGTATATTACTCCACATATTTTAAGTTTTGCTCACCTGAAAACTTTTTTTTTACATATTTCAATTTTTTAGGATCCAAATGGCACCTTCTATCCTTCCGCCTTCTGATATACCCTTGCACGAAATTTTGCCACCCGAGCCACTTCTGTTGATGGGCGCAGGACCGTTTCCCATACCTCATGCCGTAGCACAGGCAAATAGCGTCGTTATTAATCACCTTGGTGACACCATGAATCAGGTGATTGACCGTGTGAAAATTATGGGGCAGTACGCCTTCCAAACAACCAGCAATAAGATTATGGGTATTGCAGGCCCTTCATCTGCCGCGATGGAAATGGGAATCACAAACTTGCTCTGGAAGGGTAGGACAGCTCTTATTCTTAAAAATGGAACGTTCAGCGCCAGAATGGGAGATATGGCTCAGGCAGTTGGCGCAGATATTACGATTATCGAATCCGGTGAGAAAGATCCATTTACACCGGAGATGGTCGAAAAAGAGTTGAAAAAAATCCACTATGATGTCGTCACCATGGTTCAGGGAGAAACCTCTTGCGGGGTTTGGAACAGAGAGCTTCCTGAGATAATCAAACTTTGCAAACAGTACGGCGCTTTAACTATAGTAGATGCTGTTTGCACCCTGTCAACCATGCCGCTGGAAATGGATAACTGGCACATTGATGTTGCCATAACAGGTGGACAAAAGGGGA
>JAOZRE010000064.1:0-2690 GCA_029940215.1 bacterium
TGAAAGGAGATCTTGCCGATCTGACCTCACTGACAAAGGCCTTTGAAGGAGCTGATTGTGTGTTTGGCCTGACACAACCCTGGAATAAAGCGTATACAAAAGTCGACACAGACCTGGAATTGAAACAGGGCAAAAACATTATCGATGCCTGTGTCAGGTCAGGCGTCAAACACCTGGTATTCTCGTCTGCAGCTCACGGAGAGGACGAAAAAACAGGTCTTCCCCATGTTGATGTGAAGATAGATATTGAAACGCACATCAGAGATAGTAGCCTGGGTTACACAATGCTCAATCCCGTTCAGTTCATGAATAACATTGGCATGAAGTTCCTGCCGGTGAAAAAGGGAAAAATCAGAGGGTTTATCGATGGCGATGCCAAAGTCCCCTACGTCGCGGTGAGAGACATTGCCCTGCTTGCCAGGGCTGCCTTCGAAAACACAGAAACGTTCAATAAAAAAGAGATCCCTCTGGTTGGCGATCTGGTCTCAGGGGAAGAAATGGCAACCATTTTGGGTACCCTTCGAAATGAGACGTTCAGGTACAAGGATGTTCCCAGATGGATAATTCGATTGGTATCCAAGGAGTTTTACAAGATGAGGCTCAAGTTTGAAGAGACAGGCAGAGACAGCGAGGCCATCGCCAAATTCCAGGATGCCATCAACAACTGCCAAAAAATTAATCCGGAAATGTTGGACATGGAAGGATATCTCAAACTGGAAGGGTGGGATAAAAGATCGCTATAAAGTTACTGATTTCCCTATGCCGATCAGCACCACTGAACCCAGCTGCAACCCATCTGATTAAGATAGTTAAATCGGTATAGACCCTCGAATGAACTGACTTAGCAAGAGATTTTCATCTTCCACACAGGGTAGACCAACTCATGACCCCGGTTGCCAATAATTAGTTAGCTCATTTCATATTTAACCCTTCACCATTGTCAATCACTATCGTTTTAATGGTCTTCCTGGGATTTGACTTGATTATGTCAAACCTCTATGTTTAGCTCTCCACGAGTTCAGAATTAGCTCATGGCAACGGTATATATCTCAAACATCAGGAATGAATTAATTGATGGAGAAAAGGGATGGAGGATCCGGTAATTGAATCGATGTCACCTGAGGTCAAGGAGTGGTTTGCAAGGGCCATTGTGGGCATGATCTGGGCGGACGGTCGAATAGATAAAGCTGAGCTTACCTATCTGAAAAATATCATCGGCTTTCTGAAGGATAAAAAGCTGATTAATAGCATGTTGGCAAAAGTCAAAGCAGGAAAAATACCGGAACTTGGTTCGATAACAGCAAGCCAGCAACAGGCCGCGTATATCCTGAGCCAACTGACCCTGCTGTCCATTGTAGATGAGGAACTGGTGCCCAGCGAGGAAAAGTTTCTGGCTGAAGTGGCAAAAAGCCTGGAAATGCCATCAGAAGTTACCCAGAAATTTCTGAACCATGCTCGAAAGCAGGTGGGAGGCAAAAAGATTCCAGGCCAGCTGACAGTGGGTAGTAAGGAAATAGAGGTCCAATGTGCTGGATTAACCAATAGTGAGGTTGTCATTTATTCCCCGCAAGCCGTCAACCCACATGCGCGTTTGTCCCTGAAGCTTTATAAAAAGAAGACGGATACGAAAGATCCGGAGTTCCACGGGGCTATCACAGGAAAAAGCTTGTGGTGCCGCCCCATTAAATCACGTTCCGGCAATTTTGTGCTTAAAACGGAATTTCAACAAGCACTTAACGAAGATCAGGGACTGAATTTGGTCAAGGGTAATACCGAAAAAGCCAAATCGGTATTGAAACCCTTAAATAGTTCTCTTCTGGGATATTTCGTCCAGTGCCGGGTATGCGGGGAGAAAAACATTCCATTCTGGTTACTGAGAACCAAGACCATGAACACCCAAAACAATATTTTCGGGATTCCGATATACCATAAGCCCAAGACCGATAAAGAGTTCTGCGATTTTAATCTGCTTCAGGTTGTGGTCTGTCCCAACTGCCTGTTCGCCTCCAATCAGATGGACCACTTTAAGAGACAAACAGGTGACAAGGGTTCACTGCCATTCGATGCGAAATCATTCAAAGAAAATTGGAATAAGAGCTTGCCCATTCGGAAACGACTGGTTGGGAAAACCGCTACCTGGCTCTCGGCTGAAAAACGATCTAATGAGCAGGCGATCTCTTCCTATGGTCTGGGATTAATCACCTCAGATCATCTGGCTGCAATCACCAAGGATGAACCTGTGGACCATCAACGGCGTTCCATTTCTTATTTGCTGATTCAGGCCGAACTGTCCATGAATCAGGGAGAACGTAAGAAGGCCAAGAAATTGATTGATGAGGCGGGAAAACGGTTAGAAGGGATATTTGCCAATCTCTCCGGCGCCCAGAGTATTCGGTCTGCTTTTGTTCTGGCCCTGATAAAAATCTATTTTAAAAAATACGAAGAGGCCGGGGATTATCTGAATTTTGTAAAGAATTATGATCGTTCAAGACCTGTGGCACCAGGTTCGCCAGAATATCGGGTTTTAAACCAGGTGATGACACCGCTCGATAACGCCTGGCAGGATCGTGCAGAATATGCTCATGATGTCTTACCCGACTTCCACCACGATAAATTGGTTTAGCCCAAGTTTCCCCCAACAAAAAAGGGGACTGTCCCCTTTTTTGTCCATTTGGTCTGGAACAACAACT
>JAOZRE010000064.1:2700-16565 GCA_029940215.1 bacterium
ACATTTGATAACCCCATTGAAGGATATTCTTTCATTTATGATTGAGAAACAACCGAATAACCCGTTGCACGGTATTACCCTGGAGCGGGTCTTGAATAGCCTGGTTGAGCATTATGGTTGGAGGAAGCTGGCCAGTCGCATCGAGATCCGTTGTTTCATCAACGAACCGTCCGTTAAGTCCAGCCTAAAATTTCTACGCAAGAACCCCTGGGCAAGAAAAGAAGTCGAGGATTTATATCTTGCTATTCAAAAGCGCACGCTACCGTATGAGAACCAAAATAAATGAAACTTTTATCCAAAAACGCTTCGCTGGAAGAGTCAATAGCCAGAATGCGAACGGTTTTAGCAGATGTTGGCTGCAAAACGACCTTTTCACCTGAAAAACATCCGCTGGAGAATTGTTACTCTGTGAACCTTGCGTCGGCTGAAGCCCCTGATCATATCTACTCCAATGGAAAAGGGATTGTATCAGAGGCATCGTTGGCGAGCGCCTTGGGTGAGTATATTGAACGGCTCCAGACCAATAATTTCTTCATCGACTTCCACCTGGCAAATCGACAATATTATCCGGATGAGGTCGCCTTCGATTATGGCGGAGCGTACCTTAACGATGAACTACGCCTGTTGTATGATCCCGATGGAGAGCTACATGAAGAAGACCTTGTCGATTTTAACAGTGACTATGAGGATAAGGTCGTCGCCCTTCCTTTTACAAAGCATGTGACTGGGGAGACCGTATATTTTCCACTCAATATTTTGAGCAATCTTTACGTCAGTAACGGTCTGGCATCGGGGAATACACCCCATGAAGCCCAGGTTCAAGCCCTGAGTGAGATTTTCGAGCGATATGTCAAAATTTTGACCATTAAAAGCGGATACGCCTTGCCTGAATTCCCCGACGATATCGTAAGGTCCTTTAAACGCGTGCATCGTGATGTCCTGACGCTGCGGAAGGCAGGATATATCGTTGAGGTTCTTGATGCCTCTTTAGGGGGAAAGTACCCTGTTACTGCAATTTCATTGATTAATCCGGAGAACGCTTCTCTTTTTGTCTCCTTTGGTGCGCATCCGATTCTTGAAGTCTCTCTTGAACGGACGATGACAGAATTGATGCAGGGCCGCGACCTGGAAAATCTCGATGGTTTTGAGGTCCCGACCTTTGACATGGGCATTGTCTCAGATGGCTCTAATCTTGAGTCCCATTTTATTGACTCTAATGGAAAACTGGGTTTTGGATTTTTATCCACTTCAAAAAGTTTCGCATATATGCCGTGGCGTTATCAGGGCGATGGTAATGAAGCAGAATTCGACTACCTGACCGATATTCTGGTCAACATGGGCAAAAATATGTATCTGCGGGAATACAGCTATCTTGGATTTTATTCATGTCAGATGCTTGTCCCATCGGTTTCCGAAGTCTATCCGATTGAGGACCTGATCTACAATAACAGGAACAGCGGCAAACGGATCCGACAGATGGTTTTACATTTTGAGGACTATGATTGTGATGATATCCTGGACGCGATTGACTCTCTGGAAGATACACTCAATATGGAGAAATATATCGGTGTTATTTTCGAGCACAATTTCACGATGCTTGAATTCAGAGCTCAAATGTATCTCAGCCTGGGAAACACAGAAGAGGCTCTGGCCGCCCTGGAATTTGGCCACAATAAGCTGGGGCATGTCGTCGCAGAATTGATCCGCATGAACCAGGAAAATCTGGTTTGGGAGGAGTATAAAACGTCTCTCTTTAACATCTTTGGACGAGAAAAGGTCGAGAAAGCCTTGCGCATCTTAAAAGGTGAAGCGTTCCTTATAGATACCACCCTTCATAAGGACTATCACAATATGCTACAAATGTATGATAGACTGAAACGCAAAAAAAGCGTTATTTAGCGTCGTCTAAATTATGCTTTGAAAGTGACTATTTTACCAAAAAGGGGACTGTCCCCTTTTTGTGAAGACAATTAGCCATTTTCCTTCATGAAGGTCACCAGTGACAGAGCGCCCTTCCGAAATATGCTGCCGAAGATCCCCCTTCCGATAGGACCAAGAAGCTTGAGCAGCAATCGGGCCTCACAGGCGACAGTGTAGGTGAACTTTGTTTTGCCATCACCTATCGGTTCAAGACGATAGTCTTCGCAGAAAGCCTTCATCAGGGGAACCGACATCTCTGTAAAATAAAAGGCAAACCGTTTTCCGGGTTCCCAGATAAAGAACTTTTCAGACACAGACATTGTCTTGAGCTTGACGTTACGGGTGGTTCCGACACCAAACGGCTTGGGGCTGGTCCACTCCACGCTGATAATGTCATTAAACCATTTCGGCCAGGCAGTTTCATCCTCAAACACTTCAAACAGGCGTTCCGGCGTTGCATCAATTTCAACTTCATTGACGAACCTGATGGGTGCAGCGTTTATAAAACTCTCATCGACTTCTCGGCAGGGAAAGGCCATTTTACCTCCAATTAGGGATTGTACAAAAATAAGCGGGTTTATCGAACTACTGCTCTATCTTCGTTAAATTCTTCAGCAGCAGGGCGATAATTATCCCGATAATCGGACTGAGCAACAGAGAAACAACCAGGATCCGCCCCCCGGAACGCCCTTTATTATCGGCTAATTTATAAGCGGCAATACAAAGGACCAGGTACACAGCTAGAATGATAAACATCTCCATTTTACCCCCGAGGTCTGTAATTTGTTATGATAATTTGCATGATGCCTCATTCCGAGATACGCTTCCAAAAAGACTTTTTTTGATCGGACTTCCCTTTCACTTCAATATTAACCTCACCCAATACACACTTCCCCTCGATCACGATCGTAGGAGATTCCGGATCCATCCTTCCCTGGCTTCCACCATTAATAGCGCCCAGAACATTCTTCAGGTTTGAAACCACATTCACCCCAGGCGGCACAATAATTTTAGCGGCACTCAACCAGCAGGAGAGCGAAATATAGGTTACATCCGCCTCAAGCTCCACCTCTCGAAATCGATCCGGGTATCGCTCATTACAGACAATATATTCAATTGCTTGGGGGGTACCCACACCCCGCTTCTCTTTGATCCTGAAATAAAATCCGTGATGGACTCCTGCTCCTGATAGGCAACCAGTTCCCGCTCCGGCGATTGTAGTGCAACACTCTCTTTTACAGGAAGGTCCACGGTGAGTGACAGCAACTCCGCTTTGTTTGGGGTACTCAGCGCCAGTCTTACCAGCTGTTCGAGCTCCTCAATCTCCAGGTGATCATTTGCCAGGCTATACTTCAACTGATCAACGACCTGGTCCCTCAGATACTTCACCGGTTTGTCTTTCCACTCCAGGGTCGTGCTCATGCTACGCTTTTGAAAAAGGTTAAATGGATTCTCAGTTTACTACTGAAATAGTTGTCAGAATTTGGCCTAACAGTCAATCAAATAACTGTATTTTTTAACTTAATCTGGTAATGATCTCAAATTCCCTTTGAAAAGAGGATTTTCATCAACGGCCGAGGCGGATGCAGCAGGCCTTGCATTTTGACCGGTTTTTAGGGACACTGGCAGTTCCTGACACCCAGACATTCAATTCAAAAAGTGGAGTGATCCCATGTATGAAAACATCGTAGACAAAATCATATGGCTCGGTCACGACGGGTTCCGCATCGAATCCGAAAAGACCATCTATATCGATCCTTTCCAGATTTCCGGCGGTCCTAAGGCAGATATTATCCTGGTGTCCCACGAGCACTTCGACCACTGCTCCCCGGATGATATCAAAAAGATTCAGAAACCGGAAACAGTCATCATCACAGACGCCCAATCTGCAGCCAAACTGAGCGGAGATGTCCGGGTGGTATTGCCCAACGAAACCATCGAACTTGCAGGTGTTCACATCGAAACGGTTCCCTCGTACAACACCGACAAGGACTTTCATCCTAAAGGTAATAACTGGCTTGGTTTTATTGTTGAAATAGACGAGGTTCGGATCTATCATACTGGCGATGCCGACTTCATCCCGGAGATGACAAAAATCAAGGCAGACATTGCCCTTCTGCCAGTCTCCGGAACTTATGTGATGGATGCCCGGCAGGCGGTGGAAGCGGCCCTTGCCATCAAGCCACAACTGGCAATCCCCATGCATTACGGCAGTATTGTCGGGTCCGAAGCAGACGCTGATGCTTTCAAGCAGGCCCTGGAAGGACAAATTAAGGTGAAAATTCTGCAGAAAAGGTGAAATCCGTTGCCTGATTCCAACGACCAGAGGAAAAAACCTTGCCGATATCTTCGTTTCAGACAGAATAGAGGCCCTTTATTGTTTGACACTGAGAAGCCAACTTTCTATTATTTCAACTTGCCGGAACTGCAATCATCTCATTGATGAGATCGACGTTAACCCCATATCCAGGGATGGATCATGAAGCTGTTTTTTGAACCTGAAAGCGTAGCCCTGATCGGCGCCTCCTCAAACGAATTTCACCCGGGATATCAGCTGTTTCTCAACCTGAGGGACTGTTTTGGTGATGATTGTTACCCCGTTAATCCACGAATAGACCAGCTCGACGGATCAACCTGTTATCCCACCATTCTGGATGTTCCGACCGACATTGACGTCGCCGTGGTTTTCATCCCGGCTAAAGCCATTCCACAGGCACTGGAGCAATGCGCTCAAAAGGGCATTACCCGTGTCGTTATTGAGTCGGGCGGGTTTGCTGAAACAGGTCCTGAAGGACTGGCGATTCATGAAAAATGTCTCAAAATCGCCAGGCAAAACAATATCAGACTGTGGGGTCCCAACTGCATGGGGCTAATCAACGTAACACAGATGAAGGTACTCTCTTTCATGAAACAGTTCCTGTGGAAGGATAAATTCATCAAGGGCTCCGTCTCCCTGGTTGTTCAGAGTGGCATGCTCTCGGCAGGTTTTCTGACCGCCATCCTGAACAAAACACCCTTCGGCCTGTCAAAGGTTGCATCCATCGGCAATAAGATGGATGTGGATGAGTCGGATGTAATGGAATACCTGATCAGCGATCCGGACACAAAGGTGATTGCAATGTATCTGGAATCCATCAAGGACGGTCGTCGTTTCTATGAGCTGTGCCGTTCCACCGACAAGCCGATCATTCTTCTCAAGTCCGGTCGGACCGAACTGGGCGCGAAAGCCGCAACATCTCATACCGCAAGTCTGGCCCAAAATGACAGCATTATTGAAGGCATGCTGCGTCAGGCCGGTGTTATCCGGGTATTCGACATGAACGACTTGATGAACACGGCCAGGTGCCTGGGAATCAGCAGGGTATCAAAAACCACGAGCAGTGGACGTCTGGCCGTCCTGACCTTTTCTGGCGGGGCCGGCGTGGTCGCAACCGATTCACTGGCCGATCACGGGATCGAACTGGCGAGCTTTCCAACTGCCCTGAAAAAAGGGCTAAAAACGGTTTTCCCGGACTGGATGGACCCGGAAAATCCACTGGATCTCTATCCTGCCGTTGAAAAAAACGGACCGGGAAAAGTCTATCTCCACTGCCTGGAAAAGGTCCTGAATGATCCCGGCGTGGACGGGGTTTTTATGCACCTATTCTCCTGGTTCACTCAACAGTCAACGGTCAGTTTCGAAAAGGTTGCCACACTGGCTGAAAAACAGAACAAACCCATTATCGCCTGGCTGCTGGGCGGGGCAGAGTCCAATTTGGAGTTTTCCCAACATCTGGAATCACTGGGCATACCAGTGGTAGACGAAATCAGCAAAGGTGTAAGGGTGCTTTCCGCCCTGATCAAAGGAAGGTAGGGATTGGATGCCGGGTCGAAACCCGGCATGGTGGGAAGGATATTGGCCCATTGCTGAACCAACAGTCTCTCTTACGGATAAAGATCCGCTGCTACATTTTCCAGATCCAGCTCAACCAACTTTTCACGGGTTGGTCTTCCTGTTTCCGGGCTCCAGCCACGATACCCATAATACTCCTTGAGCATCAGGTCCATATCTATCTTGACACCTGCGGTGGCGCCATCCGTCATCACAGCCATGCAGACATCAGGCAGTCGGTCATGGGCCTGTGTCACACCGAACTTGTTGCTGATGGCCCGCTTGAGGCTCATGGATCGATCCCCTGCCTGCAGCAGCATCGCCGGGTCATAGTTCCAGCCGGTGACAGCATTCAGCATCTCGCAGATCAGCGTCGGGGAGAATGGTGCAAACTTGCACAGGGTCAGGGAGTCAAACAGATCCTTGAAACTCTGGTACTTGGCGGCATAAACCCCCTTGTTCTCAGACGACAACCGGTCTCCCGGCAGAATTTCGTACTCCATCACAAAGGAGCCCAGTTCCACGTTGTAATACTCCCCTTTCAGGTGACAAGCGCCCCGAGGTCCAGTGGCATAGGAGACCGCCAGCCCGTGAAAAGCGCGTCCATCGTGCATGGGCATCTCCAGTCCCTTGACCTGGGCTGCCTCATTGTCATCGCGCCCCAGCTCCCTTGCCATACGAAGGGTTCCACCGGATAACATGCGGCCGATGCCTTCCTGGGAGATGATCATCTCAACCAGTTTGACAATGGTCTCTCCATCACCCCACTTGATCTCCATACCAGCATTTTCTTTAGTCAACACCCCCTTCTCGTATAGGTACATGGCGTAGGCAATCGAAACGCTGGCAGAGATCGTATCAATCCCATGGGTATTGCAGAGTATGTTGGCCCGTAGAATCGGATCCCAGTCATGATTCATGCAAAGGGGTCCAAACCCGATGGCGGTTTCGTATTCAGGACCGTCCACCCGAGGTGTCTCCTTGGAAAAACCGTTGATTTCCCGCCCGCAGCCAACAGGACATCCCCGGCAGGCATAACTTTCCACCGGGTATGACTGCCGCAGCGCTTCACCGGTGACCTTTGCCGCTTCGAACACATTTTCCGTGAAATACTTGGCTGGTGTATCCCCCAGGGTCATCCCCATATCGGAGTAGAAAAGTGTGCCGTATTCCCTGAAGGCGTGGGAGGTAAATCCGTTCTTGATCTCTGTCTGTCCTGTTTGGGACAGTTCCCGAAGCTTATCCTTGTCGGCCGGTTCCACTTTCTGGCCGCCACCAGCCGCGATGGCTTTCAGGTTCTTGGATCCCATCAGGGCACCCATACCGGTTCGCCCGGCAGCCCGTCCTTCATCGTTCATGACAGCAGCATAGGAGACCAGTCTTTCACCAGCCTCGCCGATGCAGGCCACACTGAAATTCTTTTCGCCGATCTCCTCCTTGATCACGTCCTGGGTTTCATAAGCATCCTTACCCCACAGGTGTGACGCATCCTTAATTTCAGCTGCTCCATCTTTGAGCACCAGGTAGACCGGTTTGTCCGATCTGCCCGTAATAATGATCCCGTCAAATCCGGCATCCCGCAGCTTATATCCCCAAACCCCGCCACTGGTTGACTCACCCCAGTAACCGGTGTGAGGCGAAATCCCGCAGACAGCATAACGGCTGACCATCGGAATGGCAGTATTGGTGAAGGGCCCAATGGCGAATACCAGCGGGCTCTCCGGGCTCAACGGTTCCATCCCGGGTTCAATGCGGTCATATACCAGCGCCGCCGCCAGGGTGGTTCCACCAATGAATTTTTTGTAAAACGCTTCTGGAAGATTCAGAATCCCCGTCGTCCCCTTGCTCAGATCCACTTCCAGAATTTGACCATGATTTCCTTTCATTTTTCGTCTCCTCTAAAAGTCAATGTCCTTGCCGTGGTATGTATAATTCCAGATTTTTTCACACTGTTCCTCTGTCATGGGTCTGGGGCTGAAAATACTGTCAATATCCTCACGGGTATAGAGTACCAGTCGCTCCATGTCCCCTTTCATTTTTTCTTCCGAGACACCCATCTCCTTGAGGCTGGACGGGACATTCAACTCCTTGAAAAGTAACCGGAATTTTGCCACCGCGTTGTCGGTGTTTTCTTTGCGATTTTTGCCAGGAACGCCTAGAATTCTGGCAATTTTTTCATTAGCATCAGTATACTTCGAGTAATACTGCAGACAGAAGGGGATGAAAAAACCGACTGCCAATCCGTGGTGAATGTGAAAAATAGAACCCAGGGAATGTCCAAAGCTGTGTGTTAAAGACGCCCCAGCATTACCAAATGAAATACCGGCTATACTTGCCGCCAGCAACATTCTCAAACGCGCTTCCCGGTCCCGGCCGTTGGCAACAGCCCGGGGCAGGTACTTAAAAGCCATCTCAATGGCTGCCAAGCCCATGGCATCTGTCATCTCACCGGCAGCAATACAGGTCACCGCATCAGAAGCATGCGCCAGCACATCAAGTCCGGTGCCCAGCGTCAAACTTGGCGGCATGGACATGGTAAACTCCGGCGCCAGAATGGCAAAATCAGGCATCAACTCCGCACTGGCAATGGGAATTTTTCGATCGGCGCTGTGGTCATGCAGCACTGCTGCACCGGTACACTCAGAACCGGTACCCGCTGTTGTTGGAACCGCTGCCAGAACCGCTTTTTTTCGAAGTCCTAATGGTGCGAGGGGGTTGAACATCATCAGATCTTCAAGGTCAGGACGTTCGTACATAACCCAGCCTCCCTTGGCCGCATCCATCACCGAACCTCCGCCAACCGCCATGATCAGGCCCGGTCCATAGGCTGTCATGGCCGCTGCACACTCCTTCACATTTTCAACTGGCGCTTCCGGCTCAACCTTCGCCCAGCACTCGGTTTCATACCCCCAGGCAAGGAGAAATTTTTCAACCTTGTCTGCAAAACGCTTCCCGAATTCATCGGTCACAATAAAGGCTTTCTTGCTTAAACTTTTGTTGTTCAAATGATCAATCGTACCCGGCCCAAGCCCCGGTGCTTCTGAAAACACATTGGCCCCGTATATCATCATCGGGGTATTGAACACACTGGACAGCCCCCGGATGCCGGCGGCAGTCGCCAGCGGCAACAGACCTTTGATGCCTGGATCTTCAAACCAGTAACCCATAATGCCTCCTGGTAAATTAAGTCAGGGTTCAAAATAGAGTCCAACCGGACTTTTACCGGTTGGATGAAAAACAAAAAAATAACACATTTTCACAACCTGATTGAGAGCAGGGCCCCTATCCCTGGGCAACCTTCAGCAGGCTCTCCATGCAGATTGAGTATCTGGCGATACCCTAACAGCAAATTTATTAAAATGCATCAAAAATTTCCACTATTCACTATAAATCTCAATAATGTAAGTTTTTCGCATTTTTAGGCGCATTAGTGTTTTTCAGGGATTTTTCACCGTATTTCATATGATTTATAACGAATTCTAACAAGAGCGGGGTTGTTTAAAAAGAAGAAACTATTCTGCAGGGAGGGTGACAGGGAAACCGGCAAAACCGATTTCCCAAGCTGTGGAGAGGCATCAGGCAATCCAGGACGGATATCTATACAGGTCAGGCCTGTCTGGCTTCTGCCATTCCCATCTCTGCTAGGGGACCCGCCATAGCAGCGGTGGCCACTGCCTGAGCGCTGGCTGCCGTTCCATCCCGAACACGGCCGGCAATGCCAAACACAATACCAGAAAGTCGGAAAAAATTGAATGCCATGTAATAATGCCAGTTATCGATGCCACTCCTGCCGGTTCTCTTGCAGTATGCATCAACATAATCCTGCATGGCCGGTATGTGCATTTTCTCCAGATCCAAACCCACATAACCGGTACCGCCCACATCAGAAGGCGTGTGCCACGCCATGCATGAATAACTGAAATCCGCCAGGGGATGTCCCAGGGTGGAAAGTTCCCAATCCAGGATCGCAAGAACCCGTGGCTCTGTCGGATGAAAAATCATGTTGTCGATCCGGTAGTCCCCATGGACGATTGTTGTCTGATCGTTCTCAGGAATATTGTCCAGCAGAAACTGGATCAGCTCCTCCATCGCCGGATAAGGTTCGTCAACTGAGGCCCGATACTGCTTTGACCAGCGGGAGATCTGACGTTCAAAATAGCTGCCCTGCTTCCCAAAGTCAGCCAGACCCACCGCTTCATGATCGACCATATGCAGCTTGGCCTGGGAATCATTCATGGCATCGAATATTTCAAGGCGTTGCTCAATCGGTGTGTTTTCTGTTGTCCAGAAGATCCGTCCTTCCACACAATCCATGATGTAAAACCAGCTGCCGATGACTGACTCATCTGTACAGAGCGCATATGATTTCGCCACAGGCACATCCGTCTTGTTCAGGGCGGTTATCACCCGATACTCCCTGTCCACGGCATGTGCTGATTTCAGCAACTTTCCGGATGGTTTCCGGCGCAGAACATATTTTTTCCCACCGGCACTGAGCTGGTAGGTCGGGTTGGACTGTCCACCCTTGAATTGCCTTACTTCAAGCGAGCCACTGAACCCTTCAACATTCTCCTCCATGTATGCTGTCAGCACCTTCTCATCCAATTCGAAGCCATCACGAACCGGACCCGCTCCTGTAAACTCTTTCTGCCGATCAACCATTTTTTCTCCTTATCTTCAAAATCACTTGATAATGACCTATTCAACCCAATATCTATTGTGCCTTAGCGATCATACAAAAATAACTTGGCATAAGCTGGCCGCAAAAGTCCCATAAAGACCAGACATTTTGCCGACAGAATGCCAAGTAATTTTTGAGCCGACCCATAATCCAGAGCTTTACCAGTCCCAAACCTCACTCCTCTGAGAATTTTATCCTGCCACAGAGACCTTCAGCAAACTGTCCGTATCATATAAATGTTTTTCACCCGGTGTCAACTGGATTGCCCATTGATATCCTGAATTTGTTCATCTCACAGAGGCTGATCACTAAAAATAGAACATTTGCTCTATTTTAGTTGACACAGGAGACCTCTCCATTCAAAAATGTTTGAGAAACGTCATTCGAGTACGATCCAAACAGTCGCCCTGGAGAAGAAAAACATCGGGCACTCGAAAAGTGTTCAGTTACCAGTGCTGTTTCCGCAGAAAACTGTCTGGTTTTCGCCTGGGGGCAGTGGATGTCAGAGACCCGTTCAATTTTAGGGTTCCCTTTCCGACCCGGCTCGTGACATTATTGACGAATGGCTGAGAATTCCGGATTGCCACAATGAGATGCAGCCCCCCTGCTCAAACACTTATAAAACTGATTGCTAACAAGCGGTTTCACAATAGTTGATCACATGGATAAGATGAAAGAAGTAAATATTGATCGTGCAAACCAGATGGGGGAACATAACATTCTGCGCCTGATTGTTCGCTTTTCGCTTCCAGCTGTATTCGGCATGATGGTGCAGGCGCTTTATAACGTCGTTGATCGGATTTATATCGGCCGGGCGGTTGGATCACTCGGCATTGGAGCTACAACTATCGCCATGCCGATTATGATGATCGGGTTCGGATTTGCTTTGATGGTTGGTATCGGTGGCAACGCCTTGGTTTCCATCCGCCTTGGCGAACAGAAACGAGATAAGGCAGAACAGGTCATCGGAAATGCGGTGGTGATGATGCTGATTTCGAGCACCATTTTGGTTACCCTGGGATTGGTGTTTATTACACCTGCCCTGCGTATTTTCGGTGCCACAGACACGATCCTGCCTTATGCCCATGATTATATTCAAATCATCATGATTGGTTGGATTGTGCAGACCTTGGGATTTGGGCTGAACAATTTTATCAGGGGAGAAGGGAATCCCAAAAGGGCCATGTTCACCATGCTGGTGGGCTCTGTTTCAAACCTGATTTTAGACCCCATCTTCATCTTCGGTTTTGGTTGGGGAATGCAGGGTGCTGCAATAGCAACGGTTATCTCCCAGTTCATCTCCTTCGTATTCGTGATGCACTATTTCTTAAGCGGAAGAAGCCTGCTTAAAATCCGGGTTCGCTATTTCAGGCTGGACAAAGAGGTGGTACTGAGGATTCTGGCAGTGGGTGCCGCCCCGTTTCTGTTCCATATCGCAGACAGTATGGTGGGCGCTGTCATTAACAAACAGCTGAAGGACCATGGTGGTGATCTGGCCATTTCAATGGCAGGTATTCATATCAGTCTGATCATGATTGTCTTCATGTTTGTAATCGGCATTGCACAGGGAACCCAGCCGATTATCGGGTACAACTACGGTGCTCGACAATATGACCGGGTTAAAAAAACGCTTTTCCAGGCCATACTCATCGCCACCATTGGGATCAGCTGTGCTTATGTCTTTATCATGAGCTTTCCGGTTGAGTTGGTGGGATTGTTTAACAAAAAGGATGCTGCTCTGATAGAACTCGGCGCGCACACGATTCCTATCTTCTTCCTGTTACTGCCATTGCTTGGATTCCAGGTGATCGCCTCAAGTTTTTTCCAGGCCATCGGCAAGGCTCGTCAAGCCGCATTTCTGGTCTTGAGCCGGACCGTCCTGATCCAGGTTCCCTGCATCCTGATACTGCCCTATTTTTTCGGACTGGATGGTGTCTGGATGTCGACCCCTATCTCTATTCTAGGGTCGAGCCTCCTCACAGGTACCTTCCTGTTCTTTATCCTGCGACAAGTCAGCAGGCAAAAAATCCCATCACCTGTTTCTGATTAGGCATAACAACAGAATGCCATGTAGTTTTTGAGCCGACCCTTTACTGTCCTTTGAACTCAGGCTTGCGCTTTTCCATGAATGCCACAAAGGACTCCCTGCAATCATCGGAATTCAGCAGCAGCATATTCTTGTGTACTGACAGGCTGATACCCTCGCGAATTGTGGCAGACCGTCCGTAATTCAGCACCTCTTTCGAATTCTGAACCGCCAGTGGCGCACTCTCCTTGATCTCGCCGGCCAACTGTTCAGCCGCCTTCAGCAGCGCATCCATATCCGGACAGATTTCAACGACCAGTCCCATTTTTTCAACCTCTTCCGCCGAAAAGAACCGTCCCGTATAGGCCATACGCTTGGTATTGGCCAGCCCAATGATATAGGGTAGTCGCTGCAGGGCGCCCACATCCGCCACGATTCCAATTCGGGCTTCCCGCAGGGTAAACGATGCATCCGATGTGCAAAGGACCATATCGCAGGAGGCCGCAATGTCCAGTCCGAACCCAACACATTTACTGTGAACAGCTGCAATCACCGGCTTGCGACAATCATCTATGGCATGGCAGCAATCAAAAATATACTGGTCCCGTGCCGGAATTTTGAACATGTCGGCGATGCCCTGATGATCCGAAAGGGTCATCTGCTTGAGGTCCAGGCCGGCTGAAAAAATCCGGGCGTTACTCTTTAATATGATGACCCAGATATCGTCCATCAGATCCAGCTCTCTGAACACCTTTGTGATTTCTTCCGCGAACTGAAGGTTGATGGCATTCAGAGCGTCTGTCCGGTTCAAGCTGACAGTGGCAACATGATCTGTAATTTGAACATCAATAAACTGATAATCCATAGTAGCATCTCCTTGTTGGGTATGGCTTTCGGGTGGGATTGATCGAAATGATCTGTGAGTCCGCCGGCCTGTGAATATCTGAACCGGCGGATTGTAGCTAACAGCAGTGTTTATTCGCCGGTAAAGTTCGGCGCCCGCTTTTCAAGAAATGCGGTGAAGCCTTCTATACTGTCCTTGGAAGCACTAACCTTTCCACTTCCTTCCTGCTCGACTTCCAGACCCTTGTCAACGCCTTCATACTGACCGGCTGACATGGCCTTCAATACAGCCCCAACGGCAATCGGCGCACGGGCTGCCAGTGTTTCAGCAAAGGCCATGGCATCATCCATCAGTGTTTCCGGAGTGGAGATCTGGTTAATCAAACCCATTTCCAGGGCTTCCGTGGCGCCAATTTTCTTGCTGAAGAGGATCATGTCCAGAGCCTTCGCCTTGCCAATCACATTCATCAACCGTTGAGTTCCACCCCAACCCGGGATAATGCCCAGATTCAGCTCGGTCAGCC
>JAOZRE010000065.1 GCA_029940215.1 bacterium
AAGGCGACTGCCGATTTTCGCTTCAATATAACCGGCAGGTGGTCGTCAGTCAAAAAGAAGGGATTTTCCCGAAGCTACATCATGTCATGTTCGGTATCGGCAATAGCTTTATCCAGTTTCTCAGCCAGTGACTGGGGAAGTCCCTCTATTTCGACGTTCAGAAACCCTCGAACGATTGTGGAGATAGCAGTCTCCTCATCCAGGCCCCTTGCCATCAGGTATTCAATCTCCCGCTTGTCAATTTTACCCACGGCGGCTTCGTGGGACATTTCAACATCCGGAACTTCAGCTTGAAGTTCCGGGATGGCATGCAGCAATCCATCCTTCAGGATCAGCCCCTTGCACTCAAGATGTCCTTTTACGCCCGGAACCTTTCCGGTAATATTGCCTCTGGCGATGACCGTCCCACCGGTGACAATTGCCCGGGATATGATCTCCGCCTTTGTATCCTCTGCATTTAATATGACCTGGGAACCGGTGTCCAGATGCGTACCTACACCAGCAACCAGGATACTGTTGAAACGCGCAACCGCTCCTTTTCCATTGAGATAGGTCAGGGGGTTGGTCTCCAGCGATCCCACGGGTTTCAGCGAAATATAGTTGGAAATATAGGTTCCCCCCTCCTCAACGTAAGTCACGGTTCGGGGGCGCACAACGATGTTGGCTCCCCAGTCGTGAATCATGGTGTAGGTCAATGTTGCCCCCTTTTTTACATAAAACTCGGAGACACCAATATGCCGTCCCTTGTCAAGGTGCGGTGATGTCGAACATCCGGCGATGACATGCATGTCAGAGTCCTCTTCGGCGATCAGGATATTGTGCACATTCTGTGTCAACCCCTCTTTGGAGAGGTGCAGGCAGGTCTGAACCGGAAAACGGGTCTTAACTCCAGCCTCACAGCGGATGAAAAAACCGCCGCTGGGTTTTTCGTCGGTCAGTTGGGTAAACTCATCTTTTTCGGGCGACAGCCCCTTCCACATATACTCCTTCAAACCGTCATATTTTTCCAGGGCCTCGGAGATTTTCATGATCTCAACGCCTTCCTGCCTGGTTTTGCAATGAACCACAGAGACGTCTTTTAAGATAAAGGTGCCGGAGCGGTTGCTCTCATCGGTGTCGACCCCTACATTTAAAAACTCCTGGGCGTCTTCGGAGGAGATATCTGCCAGATTGTCGACATATTCATGCGGTTCCGCATCAAAACTGTAATTTGTATTGTCCATGAGTTCCATTTAGTTAGCGCATTTATAGCATTCGTTGTAACCGTATTCCCTGATCCATTTCAGAATTTCCCTGGCGTTTTGTGAACACTGCAGGGCTCCGTTATTAAGTACCTGCCCCCGGTCGGCTGTAATATAGTCAAGTATATGGCCGGTGTGGGTGATGACCAGGGCCGATTTTTTCCGGGTGTGCCCGACTCCGATATGCCGACTCTTTGCCGAACGGCGGATACCGCGATTGAGCAGATTGTTAATACTCTCACCGAGCAGGGCGATGTTTTCAAGGTCGACTCCGGACTCCGGTTCATCCAGCAGTACCAGATCCGGACGTTGTGCGTTAAGCTGCAACAGCTCGGATCGTTTGATTTCGCCACCGGACAGGTTGGCGTTGACATCACGGGTCAGAAACGGAGTGCAGTGGACCTGCTCTGCCAGTTGATCCACATTGACCGGTCCCCCCGTGGCGCAGATTTCCACCATCTTACGGGTGGATAGTCCGTTAATGGTCGGTGGCCGCTGAAAAGATACCCCGAGCCCCATACGAGCACGTTCGTTGATGGGCAGATCAGTGATGTCCTCCCCTTTGAAGACGATACGGCCCCGGGTAACCTTGTAACCGGAAAAGCCCATGATGGTATGCATCAGCGTCGTCTTTCCGGACCCATTTGGTCCGAACAGTATGTGGGTCTCTCCCTCGGGAATATGGAGATTGACATTTGAGAGAATCTCCTTCCCTGAAATTTCAACTCTGAGATCTTCAATGTGTAACATGAGATATAATCCCCCGAAAATCAATTATCCGTTCCACCCGGGCCGTGAACGGGCCAGTTCGGGTGTGTTTAATTTAATCATTGATTCTCACTGTTTTGATGAAATAAATCAATCTGAATTGATGTTCAGGTTTGATCTGAACCGTGTCAATCCAAAATCCGGGAAAATAGTGGGACAGTCAGACAGATTGAAGGGTTCCAGAACCCGGAACAGGTCAAGCTGAACGGGGTTGCAGATATCAATCTGGATCCCCGGGCGAGATGATAGGTAGTGAAGGTTTGAATATGAGCGGAAACAGGCAGGTGGGGCTTCAATATGCCGGGTGCGGACCCCGTCATATTGAAAAGGAATTACAAAGCGGAGGCTCCTCTTTCACCCGTACGGATGCGGATAGTTTCTTCGATATTGGTGATAAAGATTTTACCGTCTCCGATTTTTCCGGTCCGTGCTGCCTCAATGACAGCTTCCACCGCATCTTCGACCTTTTCATCACTGACAACGATCTCAATTTTCACTTTGGGAACAAAGTCGACTTGATATTCTGCGCCCCGGTACAGCTCGGTGTGTCCTTTCTGTTGGCCAAAGCCTTTTACCTCTACTACGGTCATTCCAAAAATACCGATATTTGAAAGTGCATCCTTTACGTCATCAAGTTTGAAAGGCTTAATAATAAGTTCAATTTTTTTCATTTGGTGTCCTGGTAAGTTGATTGATGATTAGCCTTGGATTGAAAATCTGCAAAAAAAATACCAGGTATGGTCGATAGGGAAGGATAGCCAGATAACTCACTGTTTTTAGGCGATACAGTGCAGACCCTGTCAGACGGCTGATTGACAAAAGGGACACATAAAGTTCAAAAAAAGACAATATTTACAAAAATGACAGTTAAGGGTCGGCTCAAAAATTAATTGGCATTCTGTCAGCAAAATGTCCGGCTTTTGGGACTTTTGCACACAGATTAAGGGAAGTTATCATTTAACGATCCCTATACGGACAGTTTATGCCAAGTTATTTTTGTACGATCCCTAAGTCTCTTGAGGCTCTATTTTTCTACATATATGCGGATTCGGTCACCATTAGAGCTGGATATATTAACAATATCCTCATCTATGTCCTCGATCATGTCGGTCAGGTTGGAAAGGATCTCCCTGATGTTGAATCCTTCTTTTTCCACCTCTGCCAGCTTGTCTTTTGGTATCATTTTTGATGCCAGGCCTGCCAGTTTCAGCGGAACATTGACCTTGATGTTCTCGCCCCGTGCACTCCTGATATCGATGACCACCTTTCCGCTAGCCGGGGAACCCTTTTTTTTCGGGTCGTCGACCTGAATCAGTTCGGTAACACTTTCTTTGGGGGCCGCTGTCTTGTTATTTTTGGTGCCAATGGCTTTTAGCAGCTTCTCTCCGTCAGCGACGCTGATTTTGCCTTCGGCAACCATATTCAGAATTTTTTCCTGCTCGTTCATCTCATCTCCTGGACTGGGTGTTGATGTAAAACTATCTGTTCTAACTATTTCAGAGCGTTAATCAGCTTTTCCGCCTCTTCTGCTGTGATTTTTCCGTCTGAAAGCATCTGCAGGATCTGTTGAACATGCTCGCTGCTGCCCTCACTTTCCGTTGTTGCCTGAACCTCAATGTCATCATCGTCATCAGCCATGCGCGTAAAAGAAGAGACAAAGTTCTTCATGGCCGGCATAAAGGATTTGAACGGGTTATCTTTTAAGAATGGCATCCGTTTCTTGGTCTCCACCTTTTCGGCGGGATAGTCCCCTTTCACAACTGTTTCGCCGCTGAGGGTTGAAATGAAGATCTGGCCCGTGCCAGAATAGCTGCGGATATTCACTTCTGTATCGCCCGAAACTGTTTGAACCTTGCTGTCCCGGTCGAGGTCGAAATCCGCATTAACGGTGATATCCCCTGACACACTGTTGAAGTTGAATCGAGTGATCCGGCCGTCTGCTATCAAGCACTTTCCGCTGATTACCCTTGCATTGATGGCGCCGATCATGTTGTCGATCTTGAGATTTCCGCCAATGTTTTGCAGTTTTAATCGTTTCGACTTAATTCGCCCGAAGGTCATTTGTCCACTGATAGTCTTTATCTGCAGGCTCCCATTGAGGGAGGTCGCAAGAATGTCCCCGCTGACGGTGCCAATGGACCCCTGAAACCGGGTTCCGATGGGTACATTCAAAACCAGGTCGTGGTTGGTGCCATTTTTTAAAAAGGCGGATGGCATACCCGTTTTTTTCCAGGTGTGCTCCTTGATTAAAAGCAGATCGTCTTGAAAACTGATGTTAAATAACTCATCTGCTGTGTTCTTCCTCAACTCTGCAAATGACAACTCAATGTCATCCCGTTCCGATTCGATTATTTCGAGTCCGCCCCTGATCAGGCTGATTTCCAGTTCAAGGGTTTGATCGCTTAACTTGAAGTTCATGGGTTCCTCCTTACACCTGTTTTAGTTTTTCCAAAGCAGCATCAACATCAATCCTACCCTCGTTCAGCTCTTCGATAATAGAACCCGCCGTATTTCCCGTCTCTTTTGAAAAACCGAGGGCTGCTTTGGTTTTTTTCAATAGATTTTTAATTTTCGGATAGGAGCAGTTCAGAATTTTTTCCGATTGCTTGATGCTGCCCTCTGCGAAAATAAAAACCTTGAGGAAGTTGAACAGCTCATCTTCCATATCCAACGGATTTTTGCGGTTTTCAAAGGACCCTTTGATCCGGGTTCCACACTCCCCGCACTCCAGTTCCCGAATGCTCAAGTCCCCCGAACAAACCGGGCAGCTTTCGAGAATGGGGTGAGTTTGATCTATTTTTTTCATGAAAACACTCTTGGAAAGTTAATAAAATAATAATATATCTTAAAAATAGTACAAAAAATTAATAAAAGCAATATAGGATATAAATATAATTAATATTGTTAGTATTTTCGACCTCCATTACATCTCTTCTCTTAACAAGCAGCTTGGAAATGACAAAGACCGAATCGGTTGATTACAATGGACCGGAAATGGGTCAGGTCTATAACAGACTGTTTGCCCATCAAACTGAATGCCAATGCCGGGATGAGACTTATGGAAACCTTTGAGCCGATTTACCTTGAGACAGCCCGTAAGGGGCAGTTGATGCAGAAAATCAATGATGCCCGGCGGATATTGAACGCTTGCACTCTGTGTCCGAGAAATTGTCTGGTGGATCGGCAGTCAGGGGAACTCGGGGATTGCGAAACCGGTGCAGAAGCCATTGTTGCAAGTTACAATGCCCATTTGGGTGAAGAGCCACCCCTGGTGGGTTATTCCGGTTCCGGTGCCATCTTTTTCACCCACTGCAGTCTGAAATGTAATTTCTGTCAGAATGAGGATATCAGTCACGGGGGCGAAGGGGACGCTTTCGGGATGGCACAACTGGCGACGACGATGCTGATTCTGCAGAATTCCGGTTGTCACAACATAAATCTGGTTACACCGTCACATGTGGTTCCTCAGATACTATCGGCTCTGTCCATGGCCATTGATGGCGGTCTGTCCATCCCGCTGGTCTATAACTCCAGTGGCTATGACCGTGTCGAAACCCTGCAAATCCTGGAGGGGGTGGTGGATATTTACATGCCTGATTTCAAGTTCTGGGATCCGGCAGTTGCGGATCTAACCTGTCAGGCGCCTGACTATCCAGAGGCGGCACGGCAGGCCCTGAAGGAGATGCACCGGCAGGTAGGAGATCTGCAGATCGGAGAGAGTGGTCTGGCAGAAAGGGGATTGATTGTTCGGCACCTGGTGATGCCTGAAGGGATGGCCGGGACGAGTGAGGTGATGAGATTTATTGCAAAGGAGCTGTCTGATAATACCTATGTCAATTTGATGGATCAGTACCGCCCCTGCGGGCAGGCACGTCAGATGCCCGGTCTTAATCGGCCGTTGTCGAAACAGGAATTTGAGAAAGCGTTGTCAGAGGCAAAAGCCGCAGGCATCAAACGGTTTGCCTGATATAAGCATTTGATGCATATACCTTCACCCAATCAGGGCATCGGCAACTTTCTGCACCGTGTGATATACCTCTCTGATGGGGATCCCTTTCTCCTCGGCAATTTCGCGGCAGACCTCATATTCAGGAGACACCCGAAAGGGTTTGCCGCCCCGCAGCGCTGCCTTGACTGTCAGTTTGCCGAATGGGGTGTCCACCTCAATAAAGGCTCTCTCCAGCGCGCTTCTCTCAACTGCGAGTTTGCGGATACCCAGGGTGGTGGTTTCATCGAAGAGCAGCTGTTCAAAAAGGGCTGCATCATCGGGATTGCACAGGACACTGATCTGGGTTCCCGGTCGCCCCTTTTTCATGATGACATTCGTCAGGTAGACATCCAGGGCTCCTTTTTCCAAAAGCAGGGGAAGCAGGTAGGAGTATACCTCCGGGTTCATGTCATCGATATTGGTTTCCAGCAGGACAAGGTGCTCGGTTGTCAGGGTTGTCGCAGCAGTTGCTGTCCCGGACACGATTCTCAAAGCGTTCAATTGTCCGGTGTCTCTTTTGCCAGTGCCGTAGCCGGTCTTGTCGATGCTCAGGGGAGGCAGCGGTATGAAATCCTCTGCCAGGTTTTTAATAATGGCAGCGCCGGTGGGGGTGACCAGTTCACCTTTGACACCGGTGGAATAGATGGGTATTCCTTCCAGAATTTTCAGGGTGGCCGGAGCGGGGACAGGCAGTACACCGTGAGCGCAGGTGACGGTTCCCGAACCGACGTGCAGTGGAGAAGAGATGATCCGGTCCGGTTTCAGCATGGAGAGGCAGACGGCTGTGCCGACAATATCGACAATGGAATCAATGGCCCCTACCTCATGAAAATGCACCTCGTTTACATCCATGCGATGCACAGCTGCCTCTGCCCAGGCGATGGTTTCGAAAATGCGGATACTCAGCGATTTGGCATCATCATCGATCCGGCTCTTCTCAATGATCTGGAGAATGTCGCTCAGATGCCTGTGTTCGTGTGTGTGTCCCTCTGAATCGATGACAACGTCGAAATCGGTGGCGGCGATGCCCCGGGCGGTTTTTTGAACGATATCCAGACGATATCCGCTGACATTCAGTGAGTTCAGGCTTTCTCTGAGCTGTTCCTGGTCGATGCCAAGGTCAAGAAGTGCGCCGATGGTCATGTCGCCGCTGATACCTGAGAAACAGTCGAAATATAAGAGTTGCTGCATGGTGGTCTTCATGGCTCGTTATTCAGAAGGAGGCAGTACACTATCGGCTATTTTGTTGATTAGAGCGGCTGCATATCCTGCTCCATAGCCATTGTCGATATTCACGACGGTGACGCCGCAGGCACAGCTATTCAGCATGGTCAGCAGCGCTGCCAATCCGCCGAAGCTGGCCCCGTATCCTACGCTGGTGGGAACGGCAATTACTGGTTTGTCTGTCAGGCCTGCAGTCACGCTGGGAAGAGCGCCATCCATCCCGGCGACGACGACCAGCACGCTGGCCTCTTCAATTCGATGTCGGTTGTTCAGCAGGCGATGAATGCCGGCCACGCCGACATCGTACAGTCGGTCCACACGGTTTCCCATCATCTCAGCTGTGACAGCGGCTTCTTCACAGACCGGCATATCCGAAGTGCCGGCAGACATGACTAGAATTCGACTCCTCGTCTGTCCGGGATCATTCCGCTTGACGGTGATCACCCGTGCCGCTTCGTGGTATTCGGCGCTGCCATCGATATGCAGAACGGCCTGATAGGCCGTTTCATCTGCTCGTGTGATCAGGACGTTGTTGCTGTTTTCCAGGATTTTTTCAGCAATGGCCCCCACCTGCTCTGGTGTTTTGCCGGCGGCAAAGATGGTTTCAGGATAGCCTTTGCGCAGGGCCCGGTGATGGTCTACCATGGCGAAACCCAGGTCTTCGTACGGAAGATTCTTGAGCTCGGATACGGTATCGTTGATGTCAATCTCCCCGGCTTTCATACGCTCCAGGAGATCCCGGATCTGTTGTTCTTTCATAAGGTATAATTTTTTCAGTGGTTCAGTTCAGGCTTCCGGTTCGGTAGCCCTCAAGGTCCAGTGTCACAAATTGAAATCCAATTTTTTTGAGTTCCCGTGAGACGGTTTCTATCAGAGACAGGTCGAAGAACAGGGATCGTTCATCGGCTGATACTTCAATTCGGGCAATTGATCCATGTTTCCTGACGCGCAGTCCTTCTAAACCCAGGGTTTTCAGGAACGACTCTGCCTGCTCCACCATCTGCAGGCTTTCCGGTGTAATCAGATCGTTGTAGGGAATGCGGGAGGCAAGGCATGCCATGGAGACATGCTTCCAGGTGGAGAGTCCCCGGGAACGGGAGAGTTGGCGGATCTCGTCTTTTGTTAGTTGGGCTTCCAGCAATGGGCTTCTCACTTCGAGTTCTTTTACCGCCTTCAGACCCGGCCGAAAATCGTCCAGGTCGTCGAGGTTGGTTCCCTCCAGCAGGGTCTGCTTCCCCATTTTGCGTGCTGTTTCAAACAGTCGACCAAAAATAACCTTTTTACAGTGATAACAGCGATCAGTCGGGTTCGCCAGTATCTGTTCATCGATCTCTTTAAGTGCTATCACCTGGTGGGTGATGCCGATTTCAGCTGCGGCCCAGAAGGCTCCGTCCATTTCAGAGCGCGAGACGAATGCCGAATCAACTGTCAATGCAACAGCCTCGTTTCCCTGTACTTCATGAACAACACTGGCCAGCAGGGTACTGTCGACCCCTCCCGAACATGCAACGGCTGAGCTGGGCAGTTCCTGAATGATTTGAAAAAGGTGGTTGCTTTTATCGATCAAACCCATGGAATTCCTTTTGAATGCTTTTATATTAAGTCTTGACCGATTTCCCATAAATTGCAACCCATTATTCCGTTCCGATGACTCGCTCTGTTTTGGCATTGGCATACTGGAAATAAAACCGCTAGAATCGTGGTTTGATAAATGATAAATACTTTACGATTCACCACAGAGCCACTGAGAACACGGCGAAAACAAAATGGAAAAACCATTATCAAGGAGCGGGGTTCAATTATAATTGGTGTTTCCCCTTCTTAACAGCTTTTAACATATTGTTTTTCAACTCCGTTAACTCCGTGCCTCTGTGGTGAATAGACACTTTAATTGCCAAACTCAGGCACCATCAACAACATCAAGCAGACAACGGAACATGGCAGTCAAGGTCGCACTAATCAGATGTGAATCGTATGATAATAAATCGGTAGAGCTTGCTGTAGAGAGAGGGCTGGAAGAGCTGGGCGGCGCTGGACAATTCGCAGGGTCGGGGGAGAAGATCCTGCTGAAACCCAATCTCCTGGTGGGTGAACCGCCTGAAAAGTGCGTGACGACTCATCCAGCTGTATTTCAGGCAGTGGCCAAAGCACTTCTGCCCTCTGGTGCGAAGCTGTCCTACGGTGATTCGCCGGCCATCGGTAGTACGCTGAGGGCAGCTCGAAAGGCTGGTATACATGATGTAGCGGAAGTGTTGGGGATCGAGGCAGCTGATTTTAAGACCGGGATCGATGTCTTTTTCGAAGAGGGTCGACAAAACCGGAAGTTTGTGATCGCAAAAGGGGTATTGGAGGCGGACGCTGTGATTAGCCTGCCCAAACTCAAGACCCATGCTCTGGAACGATTTACCGGTAGCGTCAAAAATCAGTTTGGCTGTGTTCCCGGACTATTAAAGGGTGAGTACCATGTCAAACTGCCTGACGCCAGCGACTTCGGGAAAATGCTGGTGGATCTTAACCGGTTTGTGAATCCCAGGCTCTATGTAATGGACGGGATCACGGCTATGGAGGGCAACGGGCCCCGTGGGGGAACGCCAAAGCAGATGAACCTTCTGCTTTTTTCAACCGATCCGGTAGCCCTGGACGCGACGGTGTGTCGGCTGGTGAATATGAATCCAGAAAATGTGCCTACCATACAATTTGGCTATGAATTCGGGGCCGGGACGTGGCTTTCCAAAGAGATCGATCTGGTGGGGGATCCCTTCGAGTCGTTTCAAGAGGCTAGTTTCGTTATTGAACGGGCACCGGTGTCAGAGTTGAAACAGAAAGGGCTTATCAAATGGTTAAACAATCGGCTGGTGCCAAAACCGGTGATCGATGCGGATAAATGCACCAAGTGCGGGACCTGTGTTCAGATGTGCCCTGTGGAACCGTCTGCAATCGATTGGAAGAATGGGGACAAGAAACAGCCACCGGTTTACCGATATAAAGAGTGTATTCGCTGCTACTGCTGCCAGGAGCTCTGCCCGGACAGCGCTATCCGGTCTGTCAAACCCCCTCTGCGTAGACTGATCGATCTGCTGCCGTTTTGATCCGGGTCAGTCCAGGGTTTTGATATCCAAGGCTTCGAGTTCGCCATTGATGCAGGCAGTTGCGTAGTTCCCCCTGAAAAAAGGACCTGGATTGACCACCTGAGTTTCACCGATGGCGTCGATCCCGGAACCTTCATGAATGTGGCCGGAAAAGCATACCAGTGGCTGATATCGTTCCAGAAACCGTCTGACACTATGAGATCCCACGTGCATGCCTGCCATGACGCGGTCGGCTGCTGTGTCTCTTGGGGGCTGGTGGGAGACTAATACAAAAGGGGTATCCTTGGGCATCTCTTCAATTGCGCTTGAGAGATTCAGGGCCAGCTCCTCTTCAGACACCTCATTGGGGGTCGAACGTGAGGGGGAGTAAAGTGAAGCGCCCAGTCCTACGAAACCGACTCCGTCGATGACACGGTGTGTAGACTCGATGTTGATTCCCAGCTGGTCCAGGTACTGTGTGACGGGCGGGAAGTCACAATTACCGGAGACAGCCAGAATATTGAAGTTGTGCGGTTGGATCAGCTTGATAATTTCTGTGATCTCCTGTTCACCTCCGAAGTTCGTAATATCGCCCACCAGCAAAACAACGTCCGCCGCTTCCATTTGCTCCGACATCCGCTTGAGGCGGTTGATGTCGCCATGTATGTCGGGTATCGCCAGTATATTCATGATATTCAACGCATTGAAATTATGAGAAGAAAATAGCAATCAAATCAAAAAAATCTCTGCAATTCCATGTGATCAAGTTTCTATTTTATCAGTGAAAACCGTGTCCTTTGGGCTTGGTCAAGGCTATTTGGCTCTGCCACTCGTTTTTCTTAATCGTAATTATAATCGTTATCCCAAAAATACACTGCTGAGAAAAAAGAGAAGGATTACGATTATGATTAAGATTGTGAATTACTGGAATCCAATATATAGAGTAACACTGAACTCTGCCCTTTGAACTCAGGGCAATACCGGGCCCTTTGTGCATGGATTCTTTATTTTACCTGTTGGCTTGCTGTCCGCTTATAGGCTGATCTTAAATCGCCTGATCAGAAAATTGACGATGATCCCGATCAGGAAGGCCAATCCCAGGTTGGTTGTGGCAAAACCCAGCCCGGCTATTAGAACTGCCAGAAACAGATCCCCCCTTTCATTCAGGTCCCGGATCAAAATAGAAAGCTCTAGCCCGGCAAACAGCAGCAGGATCCCCAGAACAGCGTTTGGGATCAGCATCAGCAGCGAGATGCCGATGGTTCCGAAAACCAGGGCGATGACCAGAAACACAGCCCCTATCATCAGGTTGGAGCCGCCGGTTCTGGCGCCAAAACGATGGTGTGCCGCCAGACCCCCTGCACCATGGCACATGGGCATCCCAGTAAGCAGACCTGTCAGCAGATTGGCCAATCCCATGCTGATACCCAGAGCCCGGTATGAAGCGCGATGGGTCAGAGAGTTATCGCCGAAAAGTGAGCGGCAGATGTCAGACGTGCTGATGATGGCGTTCCCGATGGTCAGTGGAATCTGGGGGATAATCAACAAAACGAGAGCCGTGTAAAAATTTCCAGCCGTGGGGATGATGAACTCAACAGCTGTGGGTCCCAGTATAAAGCTGATCTGGCTGAGCGAGCCGGAAGCAACGCCGACGATGATACCACCGGCAACAAGAACCAGGGATGCCGGAAAACGGCGGCTATTCAACAATATCAAAGTGATGACAGCCCCTATAATGCCGACTACCAGATTGAGCGGCAAACCTATCAGGTTGAATGTGGAATCTGGCTGCTGAACAAACAGGGCTGGTAACCGAATATAGGCGATTCCTCTTGTGATCAGAATAAAGCCAAGCCCCAGTTGAATCCCACGGACAACAGGTTTGGTGAAAAGCTTTGCCAGCCAGTCGATCAGACCGGTAAGGGACATAATAATCAGGAGCGCTCCAAATATCAGACCGGAAGCAGCGATCACCTGGGGCGTAATCTCGTGTGGAAAAGCGATGGCAATGGCGGAAACCACCTTCAGTGGCTGAACTGGCAGTGGCAGCTTGAAATAGAGACCGCAGACGATATAAAACAACCCCACCATCAGAAATACAGATGTCACACTTAATCCGTTGAGAACGATCAGGGCAATGGAGAGTGGAATCAATGTCCCCAAATCGCCCAGGGACCCGGCGAACTCCTTTCGGTCAAATATATAAGGGCCAATCTGCATGAATCTTTTCCAGTGGAATGATTTACAGGCCGAGATTCTCGTTGATCAGGACAACCTTGATCCGGCCTTTGGGATACGATTTCTCGGTGATTGTCCAATTATTGCAAATCCGGAATTTGCTTTGACACTCTTCGCAGTAACCGGTTTTGAGACAGGGGGTCTTCATCCCCAATCGCGCAACATTTGCCGGAGCCGCCAGGTTTTTAATCCGCAGAATTGCCTCGTCGACATCGGCGATTATTTTGTTTCGGCCGATCAGGACAATCACGTTCTTAGGGCCAAATGTCAATGCGGCCACACGGTTGCCAATCATATCCAGGTTTACCAGTTTTCCGGTATCGGTCAGCGCATTGGTGCCGGTAATAAACAGGTCGGTCAGCAGTGCCTGGCGCCTGAGTTCAAGTTTGTCCGCATCAGAGAGTGTCTTGTTGAAGGTGTCCAGAACTTTGAGCTCCCGACTCCCCTTCAGTTTATCGTAAAGCCCGATATCAGTGAGTGTGATTGACCCGCCCCATGACACCGATTGTGGTTTCAGCTGCGGAATGATCTCCTTGAGTACGATATTATTAACGGCTTCGCCATCCTCTGCTATATAGACATCGAAGTTGTTTTCCTCAAGGGTCTTCTTTACCTCCTTCAGGCGGACCTTCCAGTATTTTTTAAGTGAATCTTCCATTTTCTTGTTTGGTTGGTGTGTAATGACTTTAGTAACGTCTGCTACTTTTCATCCTAGACTATGTGGAACAGTTCATTCTGTAAACCCCGGCGCGACTGAATCCTGCGATTCTGGATCGAAGTCGGTTGCCTCTCCTTTTTTGCCTGGGTATTGAGATTCCGGGCCGCCTGATGGTTGCCTGCTCGTATCAAGTGACATATGCAGGCCGGCTTTTTTAGCGGTATCTTTGTAAGACCGGTTTGATAATCTCAAGGCCCCGGACGCGGAAACGGCGATGGCCTCAAGGATATGCTTGACCTGCCTGGGTTTAAATCGCTTTCGATACCATTCAAAAGACGCAACGGCACAGGCGTCAGCAGCAACCATATCATCGGAGGCAATAATGGTATCCTGCTTGATGACCTTTCCTGGACCCCCAGGTCCGTTCGTGGAGAGAACCCGGCTGCCGTCAATCACAGTCAAGTCGGCCTTCAGTTGGGTACAAAGGTCCACAATGCCGGTGTGCAGGTCCTGTCAATGCATAATGCGACGATCCCAGATTAATCCCATCATCCCTTTCATTGACAGGCTGACTCCGGTTGATGAATGGGATTTGGCTACCGGGGCAGCGATCAGGACATCGGCCTTGAGTACTCCCTTGACAATCTGGGTCTTGTGAAGGTCCCTGGCCCCTGCGATATCGATCTCCTGGTAAAATTCCGGTCGGTTGATGGCAAAAACCACTTTCTCACCCAAACCGTCACAGGCCGGGCGGATCTCGGAGGCGTCGAGACAACTGTCTGGAGATGCAAGGGTGTGGTCCAGTACCAGGATTTTGGATGCGCCAGCTTCTTTGCAGAGGACGACCAGCTCCCGAATCACATCGGGATGTGTATTGCTTGCCCTTTCCGGAGGGACGGAGAAGCTCATGTTCGGCTTGATCACGACCTGGTTGCCCGGCTTGACAAATTTCCGTATGCCTCCGAGTAGTTCGACAGCCCCCCGTGTAGAAGCGGTAGGGGTTCCCTTCACAACAGCTATGTCAGGATCTGGAGCAGCTGATACTATTTTGGGAACGGCCAGTCCGGTCAGGCTGGTTGATAAAATAAGAGCGCCACGAGCCTGATGCTTTAGAAATTCTCTTCGGTCCATAGTTATCAGCTGCTTGGTGATTTCCTGTTTCCAGACGGTCCTGGAGACGAAACGGAGGCCTCTTTCTATTGGTACCTAACCTCTATTTTGGCATTCCGGTAAAGTTTAATCACTCATTTTTTCAGGAGAAGGGTTGACCATTGTGAGATGGGATACCATCGGAGCCCTGCTGCAGGCAATCCGATTGAAGTGATAGCCCCGAATAGAGCCTGGATGCTTCCGGGAGAAAATGGAGGTAATTCTCCGGCAGGTTTATCCATTGAATTTCTGCTGTTTTGGGTTTAGACTAACAATTAAACGCACCAATAATTTCCTGCTCCCCCTTGACGCTGAAAAAGGCAATCGATGGTGGAGTCGGAGCATGACATGTCGAATCCCCTCACCGGAACCAGGAGCTGTGATGAAAATGCTTTGGGCATCAAATATACTGACAGCACTGACCTTAATGCTGTTGTTGACAACTCCCGACCTACAGGCCCGAATCCGGTTTAACAGCGCACAATCTATCCAGATCGATCTTGAAAAGCTGGAGTTGGACAAGGAGGTGTTTTTCACTTATATCACCCAAATAGTCCATGAAAATCCGTTTGGCCTGCAGGCCTATGGTCAGGTTCCTTTTCGGGTCTGTGATCTCAAACTGAAGGATCGTAAGCTCATCGATTATGAGACCATCAAGGGGCGTAACAACCGGTTTATCAGCAATCCTTCCTGCGACCAGATCGTTATTCGCCGGTTGTTGGAAACCAATTACCACTATCAGCTGAAAAACCTGTCTCCCTACGATAACCGTAAGTGTGTTCGCGCTGTTGGAAGTATTTTCAGTCCCCTGCTGGAATATTACACCATCCGCTATGAAGAAAAAACAAAGCCGACCTGCAACCTTTGTGATGAAAAAGAGAGGGTGCGGATGGAAAAAATAGCCGGTATCCAGGATGCTATCATCAAGAACTGTCGCCAGGAGCAGGAGAAGGTCATCGGGTTTCTAAACGATCTTGATGAGACCATTGAAAAAGCCTTTCAGTCTAAAAAGTAGCCCTCTCCCGGGCTGGTTCCCCGACTGAACGCATCAGCCTCCCCCATAGGCCAAAAAGGAGTCCCTGTCAGAATAAAGGATAGACACTCTTTCCCATCTGTCATCGGTCCATCGTTTTGAAGAAAGCTTAAACGTCATCTCCGAAGATCCATTGTTGATTGAGTTAATCGTGGGTTTCAGGCCTGTCTGTTCGATTTTTTTGATCCATTAAAAAGCTTGACAGGTCCAGATGAAAAGAGTACATATGTTTACTATAAGTGGTGATGAGATATTTCCACAGGCTCAAGTGGGTATTTGGTGTTTAAGAATAGAACAAAAGATCGATACCAGGGCTGAAGGACAACTAAAAAGGGAGTAACCAATGATGATTCAAAATCAGACCAATCAGGATGAATTGATTTTCAGTGAGCGGGTGATTGTTGAGGAGGAGATCCAGGTGCATCTGGATAGGGGGCGTTCATTCAGGTTTAACCGGATTTGCCCTCATTGTGGAGAGGAGGAGTTGGTTCCAGCCGGCAGTTGCCATATCTGCCGTAACTGTGGTGCCAGCAATGGTTGCAGCTAGACTTTCTCTATCACGTTGGGATTTGTTGCAGACTGTGAACGGCTTACCGGTCACAGTCTGCAACAAAGAGATATTGGGATGTTCTGATTCAATGCTTCTGTTGCGGCTGACTGTGGTTATCAATCCATATACTTGAAAGAAACACTCAGCTTGGTGCGAAAAGCGACTACCTTACCATCTTCAAGTTTGACATCCATAGATGTCACCTCTGCGACCCGCAGGTCCTTCAACGTTTGAGTAGCTCTGTCCAACGCGACTTTCGCTGCATCTTCCCAGGAAACTTCGCTGGTACCGATCAGTTCGATAACTTTATAAACGCTATCTGTCATGATGACTCTCCTTTTAATGGGTTAAGTATAAAGCGGCTTTGTCATTGTCCCGGCACTCATTAAAGGAACATAAGCCATTGGTAGCACCGGTTTTAACTCTACTTGATCTCTGTCCGGGTGTAAACAAAAATTTGAGTTAAGCTGTGTTGCCCACTCTGAATACCTATACGGTGACTCTGGCACTTATTTTTTAAATGACAATCAGGAGTTATAGATATTAGAACGCTGCATATCGTGTACTGATTTTATTTTATCGGCATAACCTAACGTTCGATGTTTTGGAAACAATTTACCTGTTGAAT
>JAOZRE010000371.1:0-1510 GCA_029940215.1 bacterium
CGTCCGTCATGCCGGAGGTTGAATAGACCGGGGGACTTTCCCGTAAGTGGGATGTAACACGCAACCCGGTTTCCTCGTAAAGTTCCCGTACCGCTGCTGCTTGGTTAGATTCGCCTTCGTCCACAAGGCCTGCCGGAAAGCCAAATTGATAACCACCCAGCGGAACACGAAACTCTTCAATAATCACCAGTTTATTCTGTCTTACATGAAAGGGAACAATCACCACGGCATCGGGTCTCTCAAAGTCGCCAGTCACGCACCGCGGCTCCATCTGCCTTGACGCTATCTGCCAGACTTTTTCCTTGTTAAAACGATCTAGGTAAGCGATTTCGAACATGTTCAGGTAACGATACTGAGTCACCTTCTTGGTATTTTGTATTTTCAAAACAATGATTCTCACTCATCAGGTTGGCATCGGCTATACCTTGTTGAGTTAACCCACCTGTCAAACAAGCTCACTAAGACCAGCTGCCAGAACAGCTGCTCCAATTGCTCCATTCTCCTGGGCTGAGTGGGTTATGATCAATCTGGTATTCAATTTTTTCTCCAGTGCTTTTACGGCACCAATATTTTTAGCAACTCCCCCCGTCATCATAACAGGTTCAACCACACCCACACGTTTGGCCATTGCCGATACACGAACCGCAATTGACTCATGTATGCCAGCTATAATATTTTCCCTGGGTTCCCCTTTGGAAATGAGTGATATGACCTCAGACTCGGCAAATACGGCACATAAACTACTGATTTTTGAGGGGGTTGACGATTGAAGAGACTTCTCTCCAAACTCATCCAGATTAACTTCCAATGCCCGTGCCATAACCTCCAGAAACCTTCCTGTACCGGCTGCACATTTATCGTTCATTGAGAAGTCCTTCACCCTGCCGTTTTCGTCAAGAGCCATCGCTTTGCTGTCCTGTCCACCAATATCAATAATGGTCCTGACAGTCGGCTGCAAAAAATGGGCACCTGCTCCATGACAGGTGATTTCGGTTATGGTTTTATCTGCAAGCTTTACATTGTTTCTGCCATATCCAGTAGACACGATTTTATTAACCTCGGCTTTGGTAATACCGGCCTCACTCAGTAATTCATTGAAGACTGCTTCACCTGCAGCCTCAGAATTATATCCGGTAAAGATTACCTTGGTACCTTTAATCGATCCATCAACATAAATGGCACCTTTTGCGGTAATAGATCCAATATCAATCCCTACTGTAATCATTTATACCCCTTGATTGCTGTTCCAGCATCTCCCTGCCAGAAAACTCCCTGTTTAGGATTTTCCTTCAAGTCTGAACTACTTATCCTGTTAGCCATGACACTCTGACTTTGACCTCCTGCTCAAGTAAAGATCTTTTTTTTTAATGTTAAGGGACAACAGCCTTTCAGTAAACCGGAAACTATGAACTTTCATGTTTCAAGTAAATATAAAAGTACTGAAATCGTGTTATTCAGCTAAAAACAACCTCTTTTATTTGTGCTTTTTGAGAAGCTCTGGTAATGTTTG
>JAOZRE010000371.1:1520-4519 GCA_029940215.1 bacterium
CTAAGAAAACATTCTGCACCTATCTATCAGCGCCAGATGGCAGACATATTCGGGAGATTATAAAGGCGCTAGATTTCAGTAACTTCCCACTATAAATTATTTTTACGATTCAGGAGAAACCCATGAAAGATATTGTCATTGTATCAGCGTGCCGTTCCGCTATTGGTACATTTGGAGGGGCCCTTAAAGATTTGAATGCCCCGTTAATCGCAAAACCGGTTATGGAAGCGGCTATACAAAGGGCAGGGATAGATCCCGCCATTATTGATGATGTTCGTTACGGTAGTTGTATGGAGCATGCAGATAATCTGAATGTTGCCCGTGTTGCCTCTCAGATGGCCGGTGTTCCTGCGTCGTCTACAGCCGTCACCATTAATCGTGTCTGTATCTCCGGAATGGAGGCTGTTATCTCTGGCATGGCAATGATTCAGGCAGGCGTTTTTGACGTCGTATTGGCAGGGGGTGTCGAGCATATGTCAGGTGCTGAGTATACAGTCCCCGCTGCCCGGTGGGGGTGCCGATTACAGGACTCAACCTTTGTCGACCGAATGATTAGAGGCTTGCACTGTGGTTCTCATTTAACAAAAGATGCAGGAGAAGGTCCTGTAAATGCCGAAGAAGCTCCACTGTCATATTTTGTTGGGAAGCCATATATTATGGGACATACTGCCGAATTTGTTGCTCAGCATCTGAACATCTCCAGGGAAGAGATGGATGAGATTGCTCTCAGAAGCCATAATAATATCGAACGTGCATCTCAGGACGGATCATTCGCAGATGAAATCATCCCCATTGAGGTTCCCCGCCGCAAAAAAGACCCAATCATCTTTGACAAAGATGAACATTTTAGACCCGGCCTGACAATGGACGACCTGGTAAAACTACCGTCAGCATTCGTACCAAAGATTGGAAAGGTAACAGCGGGTAATTCCAGTGGTCTGAATGATGGCGCTGCTGCCATGATCCTAATGACAGAAGATAAAGCAAAGGAACTCGGGCTGTCACCCATCGCGAAGATTAAAGCAGTTGGTTCTGGTGGTTGTCATCCGTCGATCATGGGACTGTCACCCGTCCCCGCTGTCAATAAATTGTTGAGCAAGAGCGGATATAAAATCAATGACTTTGAGCTGGTTGAGGTCAACGAAGCCTTCGCAGCTCAGTATATCGGCTGTGAAAGAGAATTGGGGTTGAATAGAGAGATAACCAATGTGAATGGATCCGGAATTGGGATTGGACATCCAGTTGGAGCAACAGGAGCCAGGGTTATGGTAACGCTGATTAACGCGCTGCGCAACCATGGCAAATCGCTGGGAATGGCCACCCTTTGTGGTGGTGGTGGCGTATCCATGGCTTGCGCCGTTGAATTGATGTAATAGTCTTTATTTATCAGTGTTGAGGCCGATCAGTCATTAGGACTGATCATCTCCCTTTGTTTTCCTGTTATTTGGTGATTGAGTCGAGTAATGCGAGTTCTTCCAGGGTCTTATTTTTATCCTGCCACAGCTTGTTTATTTTTTGTTGAAACCCCTCCTTGAACTCAGGATCATTGAAATAGTCCCCCATAAATTCGTCTGTTATGGGTATGTGAGACACCCGCACCTTGACTTCTCCTATCTGACCGCATAGATATTCCCAAAAGCCCGCTACCTTCGGCGAATAGTAGATGGTCACATCTAGAATTGAACTCAACTGATCACCCATTGCCGCAAGCACAAAAGCAATACCGCCTGCTTTTGGCTTCAAAAGGCGTTTATAGGGAGATTGCTGCTTTGCATGCTTCTGCTTACTGAATCTTGTCCCTTCGACAAAATTCATTATGGATACAGGAACATGCTTAAACCGGGCACAGGATTTTCGTGTGGTTTCAATGTCTTTACCCTTCAAATGAGGGTTCTTCTCCAGAAAAGCCTTGGAATATCGCTTCATATAAGGATAATCCAGTGCAAACCAGACCAGATTGAACAGCGGGATCCAGGCAAGTTCTTTCTTGAGGAAAAATCTGAAGTAGGGAATGCGGGCATTCAGCACCGCCTGGAGAATGATAATATCAGCCCAACTCTGATGATTCGACAGAACCAGATACCAGTCCTTCATGCTCAGATTTTCTGTTCCCGCAATATCCAGTTTAATATTGTTTGCAAACTGCAGATAGAGGTGGTTACATGATGCCCACAGTGTGCAAATAAGATTAAGCATGAAATCTGTTGGCCTGCGAATAAACTGTATCGGCACCAATACCTTGATAATCATGAATGGGGTTAATAAAGCCACCCAGAAAAACAGGTTAAACAATAACAGCAGCGAGACAATCACACCGCGCAAATGGGCTGGTAGAAATTTCAACATATCATTTTCCGTAGAAATTTATGAAGAATGATTACTGTTTCGATTGATGATTGCGGGAGAATCGATACCCGTCTCCATCTTTTTCTATAGTCAGGCCGAAAAGAGTGATGGTTTCAATCATGGGTCTTCCCAGCAGAAAATCCATCATCTCAGTGTCAAGTTGACCTTTTTCAACCATCATTGGACGAATGGCAAGATCAAATTTAATCATCTCCAGAACCCTGCCCCCCGCATCGTCCTCAAGATCTCCGTCATTCTGCTCCAACCATTTTCGGATATCAAAGTAGGAACATCTCTGCTGGTGCTCTTCTATCAAGTCCCATAAGCCCTCAACACTAGAAACCAGATCTTTACGTGTCAGGCGATCTCTGGCATACATAGCTTCAATCTCTCTTGTATCCCAGCACTTTAATACGCGACACTCAAGTGGGCGATCTTCATATATCCGGCAACTGTTGTCTGCCGCTTTAAAAAACCGACAAGACCAGGAACGTCCCTCACCCTTAATCTTAATAATATCCTTATCAGCATAGTCCAGGGTACCCTTTACATTATCATAAATGGGTTCTCCTTCACGGATAGTGTAGACATCCGACATGCTAATCTTGCCTTTTTCAAGCAGTTCTCTGTCTTCCAGATGAAACGCCGGTCCT
>JAOZRE010000372.1 GCA_029940215.1 bacterium
TACTGCTAAACTGGCTTCAGTTGCGGCCAGTGATAATCTAAAAGCCGAAACATATGCCTTAACATATGATTTTCAAATACCACCCCTGCCAAAATCAGTAAAGACAATAGCTATCCCGACAACTGCAGGGACAGGGGCAGAAGTAACAGCGGTAGGTGTATACTCTGCATTAGATAAAAAGAAATTATGGACCTCAGGCTTTCGATTAACCCCTGAGACAGCTCTTCTTGACCCTGCTCTTACATTGGGCCTGCCTGCTTCACTTACAGCAGCTACAGGACTTGATGCCCTGGTTCATGCCATTGAAGCTACGACTGGTAAACCTGGCAATAACCCTATGGTTCAGGCTTTTGGGATGCAGGCTATTCAACTCATTTGCCGAAGCCTTGAGAACGCTGTTAAAAACCCTGAAAACCTTGAAGCAAGAGGCGATATGATGCTGGGCGCAACCCTGGCCGGAATGGCTATTGATGCAGGTGACACGGCAATGGCGCATGGTATGGGACATGCACTAGGCACCATTGGCGGTATACATCATGGACGTGCGGTGGCTTTATGCCTGGACGCTTTCTATTCCTGGAATGTGGAAGCCTGTCCTGATGTTCATTCCAAAATTGCACAGGCCATGGGCATTGATATTTCAGGGAAAACAAGTTTAGAAGCTGGCATGGCCGGAGCTGAAGAGTTCAGTCGGCTTTTATCTGAGGTTGGCCTGCCTCTTTCTCTTAAACCAGACGGCCTCGATGCTAAAGATCTTGATCGTTTTGTTGAGAGTATCTATTCACCGGGGAACTTGCCCCTAATTGACTTCAACTACAGAGAACCAAAGAAAGAAGACATTGTCAAATTTGCACGGGCTGTTCTTGAAAGATAATGAACTAAGGGTCGGCTCAAAAATTATTTGGCATTTTGTCTGCAAAATGTCCAGTCTTTATGGGACTTTTGCGGACAAAATGCCAAGTTTTTTTTTGTACGATCCCTAAAGATTAAAAGTTGAATCCAGGAGGAACAATGAAAGCACGGGAAATCGTTTTAATAGAAGCTGTCAGAACTCCTTTTGGAAGAATAGGCGGAGTTTAAAAAAACTTTACTTCAACACAGCTTGCAGGTTTTGCACTTAAGGGCCTTCTTAAAAAGACCGAAAGCTTTCCCCGCGTCAGAGCACCGTAGCAGGTCGACTGCCAACCATTGAGTCCATATAAATAGACCACCAACCGGTATCATGCCCATTTTCGAAGGTAAAACCGGTGCAGGTTGTCGATGCGAGAAGTTCTACCGAATACGAAAAAACCTTTTGAATTGAAGATCCATTTTCCATGAAAAAAAAATATTTTCAAACTCACTCGCCGGAGGCGACAGAATGACTGAAGACTTGAATTTTTACAATGGTTGGCCGCTGAACACCCCTATGGACATCCGACTGGGTCAAACTCGAGAAGAGGATGTGAATTTTCCGCTGCGTTGGGGGATAATCAGTGCCTCTGCTATTGCCTCAGACTGGATCAAATCTCTTCAGGATGTACCAGGTGCTTCAGTTACCGCTGTTGCGGCCAGTGACAAGGATCGTGCACTTGCCTATGCAGAAGCCCATGGTATTCCCAAGGCTTATGATTCTTACCAGGATCTCTGTAATGATCGCGATGTCGATATTATCTATATTGCCTCAAAGACGTTTAATCACCACCGAGATATGATGATGGCCATTGCAGCCGGCAAGCATGTGTTATGTGAAAAACCCTTTACTGACACTGCCAAACAAGCTCGGGAAGTGTATGCAGCAGCGGAGAAAGCGGGAGTGATTTGTTGGGAAGGTATGTGGACTCGATTTTTCCCAGCGATTGAGCATGCCCGCATCGCCATGGAACGAGGTGATATAGGCAATCTTCAGGTCGTGCAGTCAGATTTTCTGGATCGAGTTTATGCCTTGAATCCAGCCATCATGGGGTTTGGTGCTGAAGAAATGCCGATTATAGCTGCTGCAGGTAGAGCGTCCAGGGGACAACCCTATGCAAACGATGCCTTTTCTGCCCATGGTGCGTCCCCCAGTGCAGCTATTCTGCAGTATTCAGAACAAAAAGGCATCGCGGTAATCACGTTCCCGTCGGGTCGGTTTATCGAGGAGACTCAGTACATCGGTACCAAGGGACGCATCACCATCGAAACACCATCACATCACCCCAGTACTCTGACCATCCGCAGGGATAGGCCACCACTTATGGGCACCCGCAAGCAAGAGGGGAAACCGGTCATGGAACTCGATCCCAGTAAAGGTTGGGTCGGTGACTGGCGGGAGACACATTGGAATCACGATCGTAATCCCACTCACGGTCCATTTAATCATATTGAGCGATTCCAGTATCCGTTGCCAAGCCCGGCGCCTGTCACCCGGGGTCAACCGGCGGGATCCCGCTGGACTGGTGATAGATTAATCAGGTACAAGGGCTGGACATGGAGCGGTGGGAATCAACACGGGTTCATGTACCAAGCCCAGGCGGTACACCGCTGCATGGCGGCAGGTTTAAAGGAATTACCACAGTTCACCATCACTGAATCGATCCGTGTTTGTGAAATCATCGATGAGATCAACCGTCAATGCGCAGAAATTGGGTTTTAAGGGTCAGCTTAAAAAAGACTTGGACTCAAGCTTCCAGATATTATGGATTTTAGCACTTATATTCTACTTATGCCAGCAAGTTTCCGGATACACCCGGATTCCACCAATGAGCTTGCTGTCCGGTAAAACCAGAAATCGAGGCGTTTCATATGGAATCAGCAAAGTATTTAAGCGAACAGAATATCAAGTTTCTGTTGTATGATGTCTTCAATCTCGAAAGCCTGAAGCAGTTTGGCCTGTATAAGAAGCACAACCGTAAGATGTACGACATGGTGTTGGATGCGACCTTTAAGCTGGCCAAAGATCTGATGTGGCCAATTCTGGAAGAGATGGACCGGGAAGCTCCGTTTTTGGAAGATGGAACAGTCAAGGTCCATTCGGCAGTCAGAGATATCATGCGGGAGTGTGGAGAGGGGGGCTGGATTGCGGCTGGCTTTCCGGAAGAGTTTGACGGTGCCCAGTTTCCGGTACTCTTCAATTCGGTTTGCCGGTTCATCTTTTGGGCGGCCAACTATTCCGCCGGTGTGTATCCGGATCTGACAGCTGGTGCCGCACGCCTGATCTCTTCTTTTGGAGACCAGAAGCTGATTGACACCTATCTTTCTCCCATGCTCAATGGGGAGTGGCAGGGGACCATGGCGCTCACCGAGCCCCAGGCAGGCAGTTCTCTGGGAGACATCGCCACCACCGCTTATCCCGCTGAAGATGGCACTTACCGAATCTCCGGCAGCAAGATATTTATTTCGGCTGGTGACCATAACGGTGTCGACAATGTTGTCCATCTGTTGCTGGGAAAAATCGACGGTTCACCACAGGGAGTCAAGGGGGTCTCTCTGTTTGTGGTCCCCAAGTTGCGGCCGGATGAAAACGGCAAACTCGTTTTCAATGATGTAACGGTCTCACAAGTATACCATAAACTCGGATATCGCGGCTGCCCGATCACAGAGCTGAGTCTGGGGGAAAAAGAGGATTGTCATGGTTTTCTGGTGGGTGAACCAAACCGAGGGCTGGCCTGTATGTTCCAAATGATGAACGAAGCACGGATCGGTGTGGGACTGGGAGCAACTGCTATTGCGTCGGCCGCCTACTATGCGTCGCTGAATTACGCCAAACAGCGGGAACAGGGTCGGACCTTGAACGACAAAAGCCCGGATCGCCCTCAGACACCGATTATCAACCACGCCGATGTCAAGCGGATGTTGCTATTTCAAAAGAGTGTGGTGGAAGGTTCACTGTCTTTACTACTACAAGCCTCCCTATATGCCGATCTAGAGACAGCGCTATCGGGAGAGGAACGGGAAAAGTGGGCACTGATTCTGGATCTGTTGACCCCCATTGCCAAGAGCTATCCTTCGGAGATGGGAATTCTGTCGGTCAGCCAGGGATTGCAGTGTCTGGGCGGATATGGGTATTGCGACGACTTTCCCCTGGAACAGTATTATCGGGACGTACGGATTCATCCCATCCATGAAGGAACCACCGGAATTCAGGGACAGGATTTGTTGGGCCGGAAGGTGATGATGAAGGATGGCAAGGCCTTTGATTTGTTGGTTGAAGAGATTCAGGAAACGATTACAGTGGCTGCCGGTATAGAAGAACTGAGTTCACTATCCCAGCAACTCAGCCATGCCATGGAGATACTGGTGGATGTGACCGGGTTTCTAAAAAACCTTGCTGCAGAGGCTGGGAAAGAGACCTTTCTAGCGGATGCCACCTTATACCTGGATCTGTTCAGTATTGTGGCAATCGCCTGGCAGTGGCTGAAACAGTCCATTGCTGCATCCAAGGGCTTGGCCGCCGGAAGCTCCAAATCAGCGCTCCGATTCTACGAGGGAAAACTGGCCACGGCTCAGTACTTTTTCAAGTCCGAACTCCCCACAATTCGCGGCTTGCAGACCA
>JAOZRE010000373.1 GCA_029940215.1 bacterium
TAACAGCACAGGGTTAGGGACACCCGTTCGTCCTCCACTCGTCCCATTCGTCCCGACTCCTTCCCAATCATCACAAATCAGGCCAAATGATCCCAAAAGGGTTTACCTCCCTTTTTTCGATCTGCATTCTTGAATCATGCTTTTTAGTGAAGATGAAAATAGAACAATACATGGGAGGAAAATATGAACGGGATTGTTAAAACAGGGTTACTTCTGCTCAGCTTCGGGATCTCAACCTATGCTTTTGCAGGAGATACGGGCGGAACGTTGAAAGTGGCGGTCAGGGGGTTCGAGAACACGGCCGGACAAATCAATGTGGCTCTGTTTGCCGAAGAAAATGATTTTGTAAATCGCGACAGGATGTTCAGGGGAGTCAGAGTTAAGCCCGAAGGGGATGAGTCTCAGGCTGTTTTTTCAGACCTGCCGGCCGGGGACTATGTTATAGCCGTTTTTCACGATGAAAACGAAAATGGAAAGCTGGACAAGAATCTAGTAGGCCTACCCAAAGAGGCATACGGTTTTTCCAACGATGCCCGGGGTATTTTTGGTCCCCCCTCTTTTTCCGATGCGAAGGTTGTACTGACGAATGGCGCATCCCTCAACACGATCGTGAATATCAAATAACCCTGAAAAAGGAGGAACAATGAAAAAGCTCATAGCTGTTTTAATCAAGAACCTGCCTTTTGCAGGGATTATTATCATTAATGCCGTTGCTGAAGCATCAGGGTATAACCCGGGCATAATGAAGCCACTGATATTGAACGTCTGTGCTATTCTAGCGCTTAATCTGTTGCTGGCATACCGGAAAGGATTGATCTCCTATTTCATGCTGGGTATTTGCGGGATATTGTTTTCAGGAACCTTCGCCCTGTTTGTCATTCCAACCCTGGGACAGTATTTCCTGGAGCATGCAATTGCGGCACTCTATCTGTCGCTGTTCATAGTCGCGTTTTTCCCGCCACTGCTTGGGGTTGACCCTTTTACCTACGAGTTTTCAAAAAAGGATTACCCGGAAGCTGTCCAGTCAACAAAGCAATTCCTGGTGATCAACCTGATATTGAATTATATCTGGGCCGTCCTTTTTGCCGGACTCTTTTTTCTGTCACTGGTACACTACTCCAACAGTATTCTAACCCAGCAGGTCTTGCAGAACCTGATACCCATCACCATCCTGCTGGGGGTTGGCTACCCACTGACCAGATACCTGCCCGATTATCTGCAGCAACGACTGGATCTGGGGCCTATCCACTTCGAGACCGTCAAGGATATGTTCGAGGCTATGCCTTACGGCTTGAACAAAAAGAGAGCCGACGGCGTCGATGCGGTTATACAGTTTCATCTAAGCGGGGAACAGCAGGCAACCGGTTTTCTGACTATTCAGAACCAGACTTGCAGCTATACTCAGGGAGAGCATCCGGAACCGACGATGACAATCAATGCACCCGGCAAGGTCTGGCTCGATATCACCAATCGCGAGTTGCCAGGGGATGAGGCCCTGCTGAACCAGATGTACACCGTGGAAGGGGACGCCTCGCTGCTCCTGAAATTTGACGACCTGTTCACAACCGCTGAAGAGACTGAACCGGCAGTAGCCAACAAAAATATCGCCATCAGCAACTATAACTCATTTGACTACGGTCATTTTGAACCCGGCAGCATAAAGAAGGTCCTGCTCATCGACGGAGGTGGACGAAACGCAAAGTTCAGCAAGAGCACCCTGATGGCCAGACAATTCTGCGATGGAATTGAAGCCGCAGGCGGGGTGGTTGAGACAATCAACCTGAGAAATAAAGAAATTAAAAATTGCAGCGGCTGTTTCAACTGCTGGTCGAAAACCCCCGGTGTGTGCCGCTTCAAGGATGATATGCCTGAGTTACTGTTGAAATCCAGACAGGCGGATTTCATCGTCTATGTGTCTCCCCTGTTTGTGTTCTCGGTGACATCATGTCTCAAAACCTTTCTGGATCGTTCCATTCCCAACATGAAACCTTATATGCTGAAAAAGGAAGGCCTGACTCTGCATCCGGATCGATACCCTGAAGAGGGAAAGCAGGGATTTGTTATTTTCTCGGCGGGCGGGTTTCCGGAAGTCAAAAGAAACTTTGACGGGATCGCCGATATTTTCAGAAACCTCAGCCTGCACTCGGAAAACAGCTCGCTGGCAGGTGAGTTCTATCTACCGGCAGCCGAACTGCTCTCCCAACCAGTATACAGCCAGAGACGCAACGTAATTGAGGAGACCTGTTTTCAGGCCGGGAAACAGCTGTTGAAAGAGGGAATAATCGCAGAGAGCCTGATGGATTCAATCCAGGACCCCGGCATCTCCCAGGACCAGTTTCAATCACAGGCAGACGCCTTCTGGAAATCGCTGGATGGCAAAACAGCCTACTACAAAGGAACAGCGCACCTGTAGCTTACATCAGTCCACGCATGACCGGGCTCCCATTACAGCCCGATCTCACCAGAGAGCCGTCAAGACTGACAAAATCGAAAAAAAAGTAATCCGGGGTAAAATCCTTGATTATTTCCCATAAACACGATAGGAGGAGTTAAAGCCGGGTATTATGCCGTCATGTCAACATGCTGGTTAAAACGGGAGTGGAGATGAATACAGATACGCTTTTTCGAAAAGGTAACAACACCAGAATAGTTCTGATTTTCCTGGTTGGAATGATTGTTTTTGTCATTGCGGCTGTGCTGGCGAATCTCATTCAAACCGATTTTGGCCGTATCGATGTATCGAATGTCTATTATTTAAACTTCAACGGTAAGAAAATCAGGGCCAAGCTGTTCCGGCCGAAAGAAGCGGACAGCAACAATCCAGCTCCCGGTGTGGTCTTTATCCATGGTTACCAGAACAACCGTGAGAGTGGGGATGCCTATAATATAGAAATAGCGAAAAGGGGCTTCGTGGTACTGGGAATCGACGCCATTGGGCGCGGCAATTCCGATGTCCCCTTTGACCTCGACCACCCGAACTTCGACAAATCCTTTGGCGCCCACTCATCCATGGAATTTTTGCGATCTCTACCCTTTGTCAATAAGGATTCAACTGGAATCATGGGACACAGCATGGGAGCCAAATTCGCTTATCAGGTCGCCCTCGCAGACCCGGCGATTCGCTCGGTGATTATTATCGGCAGTGCCTATGACGAAAAAGCCACCGCGCAACTGCCCAACAATATGCTGATGATCATCGGGGAACTTGACGAGTTCAGGGACTTCTTCACCAAAACCGATGACCTGGTCAGCGAGTGGATGGTCACACCTGCCACCGTCAATGCCTTTGGAACCGACAAGGCCCGTTTCAATACCCAATACGGCGATTTTACCCAGGGCACCGCCCGCAAGGTATTTATGCCACGCATCACCCATATCCAGGAGTCCCATTGCAGTGCCTGTATTGCGGAAGCTGTGCTCTGGCTCAAGCAGTCACTCAATCCCCCGGCCGACAGCTGGATCGAAGCCAGTGACCAGACCTGGCCCGTCAAGGAGGCCATGACACTCCTGGCCATGCTGGGCTGTTTTTTCAGCATGATGCCCCTGGTACTACTACTGCTCAAAACCGGCTTTTTTTCATCTCTCAAACGAACCCGCAGCTTTCATTTTGCCGCCACCAGGCAACAGTATCTGAAAGGAGCTACTGTCAACGGCATTCTCATGTGGCTATACCTGCCACTGATCATGACACTCTTTGCTGTCCATAAATTCGTGATCCGAGTCGATCCTGTCTTTCCAATGCTGCTGGTGGATGCCATCGTCTGGTGGTTCGTCTGGATTAATATTATCGGGTTAATACTCTTCAGGCGCTGGTATCGAAAAAACAGGAAATGGCTGGGGCTGTCCCTTTATGATTTCGGTATATCCCACGAGGAAGGCCGTTTTGAGCTGGACGGCGTAAAAATAGTCAAAACCCTGATCCTGGGGTTGATGCTATTTGCCTTCATGTATATTTGCGAAATTCTCTCTGAAAAATGGTTGATGGTGGATTTCAGGTTCATCTATCCCCTGGTCAGTGACCTCACCCCATACCGGGTATTGATGTTCCTGCTCTACTTCCCGTTTATGCTGTTCGGGTTTCTGGTACTCACTGTTTTTGTCCACGGTCAGATCCGCAGACAGTTGAAAGAGGGCTGGCTCGGGACTTACCTGTTCTGGACACGTTCCAATATCGCGGCACTGATCACCCCCCTGATCCTTTTTCTGTTGATCCAGTACATTCCGCTGTTGAGCACCGGTTTTATCCCGTTTGAAGGACCGGGGGGCGTTTTCGTCGTGTTCATGCTGGAACTGTTTTTCATCATGCTGACGTTGACAATCGTGATGTTCCTCTCCACCTGGTTTTATCAGTTGACGGGCACAATCTATCTCAGCGCTCTGATGAATGCCCTGGTTGTGACCTGGCTGTTTGCCTCCTCCCAGGTTGTTGCGCCGATCCCTTAGTAGTCTGTTTTTTATTGATGTAACAATAAAGTAGGTCGGTCTATATATTTGAATCGGAGTA
>JAOZRE010000374.1 GCA_029940215.1 bacterium
TCAATAATATCATAAATAGTGCCATTGAGCTTGATTGGACGCGTGATCCTTTCGACAGACTAATTGTAGCTAATGCTTCTTTGGACAATAATTACCTGGTAACCAAAGACCAGACAATCCTTGATAACTATGGTAATGCCTTATATTAATTGAGAAATATGAAAGACCTCGGATTTGTAAACCGGACTGCCAATCACCCTTGATATCGCTTTTCTCAAAGCTCCGCGGCAAAGATTATCGCTAATCCAGCATCAGCGCAGTAGCCGGTTATATTGGCGTCATCTTGGCCAAATACCTGATGGAACAAAAAGCCTGACAGCGCCAACCCTATCCCGATAGTGTTTTCCTTTAAATTCCCGGGTGAACAATGCCGTCACGCCAGCGGTTGAATTGACACTAGAACCAATCAGCCCCCCGGTTCGGATATTTTTGACTTGACACCCTTCATATTTAAAGGCAGTCTTTAAATATGAAGCCTAAAACAAGATTGCTTGGCCAGAAAATCAATCGTTTGCTGGAGTTCTTCCCAGTAGTTGCGGTAGTAGGCTCACGACAATGTGGCAAGTCAACTCTGGTAAAGGCGCTTCGTCCGGAATGGCAGTATTATGATTTGGAGCGTCCAGACGATTTTCAGTTAATAACGAGCGATCCAATCGGTTTTTTCCGCCTTAGAAGGGAGAAGATAATCATTGATGAGGCGCAGCAGTACCCACAGATTTTTAGTGTCTTGAGGGGTATTATTGATGAAGATCGCGGTGCTGCGGGCAGGTATTTGTTGACAGGTTCCAGTTCTCCGGAAATTGTGAAAGGGATGTCGGAGAGTCTTGCCGGCAGGATTGCCACGGTTGAGCTCTGGCCCTTTAAGACGGCCGAACTGCATGACAAACCGCTTCCGGATGTTTACGCCATTATGACGGGAGAAACCATCGATCTGCATGATTTTACCGACCTGAAGCCTGCTGTTGACCTGGGCGGATTATACAGGCAATGGCTTTTGGGCGGATATCCGGAGCCGAGAATCAAGGGGATTTTATCCCCTGAATTTCATGGCTTGTGGATGGACGAGTATTTTGCTGACTATATCCGCCGGGATATTCAGCGGCTTTTCCCCCGTCTCAATCCCCAGGTATATCGATTGTTGATCCATACTTTGGCATTTCATTCCGGCAGTATCATCAACCAGTCCTCAATTGCAAGATCGCTGGAGGTGAGCTCTGTGACCGCCAAATCATACTTGGAGATCCTGCATGATACGTTTATATGGAGAAACCTGCGCAGTTATGACAGAAACAGGTTAAAACGGGTCCAAAAATCGGCTAGGGGATTTTTTCGGGATCAGGGGATTCTGCATCATCTGCTGAAGATTACCGATTTGGACAGCCTCCTGATACATCCAGTGGCAGGCCCGTCATTTGAGGCATTTGTTACAGAGGAGATTATTCGAGGCCTGCAGTGCACACTCTCATCGGGCATTGAATTTTTCTATTACCGCACAAGGGACCGATCGGAAGTTGATCTGATTATTGACGCCTCATTTGGACCAATCCCGGTGGAAATCAAACTCGGCCATAAACGGTCCAAAAGGAGCCTGACGGCCATGACATCATTCATGGCAGATACAAAAGCCCCTTTCGGAATTCTGGTAAACAATTCCGAAAAAGTCGAGTTGTTGACGGACCGCATCGTCCAGATCCCGGCAGCTTGTTTCTAATTGGTATTGCTGAAATAAAGCTACCTAATATAAGCAGTGCCCACGGCCGGAGGTTGAATTGACACCCCAGGGAAATCTCGCCACATACCGATCCGGCGTTCAAAAAGTTTTGCCCGAAAGATACCGGCTAGTCGCCCCGCCAGGTTGATCAGGCAGCACCCGTTAAATCCCCGGTAGCTTATCAAAAAATATAATATTTCACAGGTTGACAACCAGTCTATATTTAGTACCATATAAAGGCCATGTCATGTTGTTACCACCTCTGAAAATGGAGCGTCAAATGAATATCTCAACCGATATAAGGCCAATAAGCTACTTGAAGTCAAAATCAGCGGATCTTTTGAAACAGGTCAATGAAACACATAGACCCGTTATTATTACACAAAATGGCGAACCACGAGCCGTACTCCAGGATACTGAGAGTTACGAAAAAATGCGGAATGCGATAGGGGTATTAAAATTGGTCGCCCAAGGAGAAGAGGATATAAAAAAGGGTAGAACCGTCACCCAGGAGAGTGTTTTGGATAACCTGGATAAAAGACTTGGAAAGAAGAAATGACAAACCAATATGAGGTCGTCTGGTCTAAAACAGCTGAAAGTGACCTGGTTTCCATCATTGATTATATTTCTGAAGACAGCCCTCACAATGCTAGAACAGTACTGAGAAAAATCAGGCAACAATTATTATTATCATACTCCCATCCAATGAGAGGTAGAATCATTCCTGAACTAAAAGCATTTGATATCCATCAATACCATGAAATTATTGTAGATCTATGGAGGATCATTTATCGTGTGGCTGACTATTGTGTCATCGTATTATCAGTATTAGACACAAGACGTAATATGGAGGATATACTGCTGAACAGGTTTGTCCGTGAAAGTCCGCTATGAAATATACAGGTAAACAACGGTTTTTTCTCTGCACTCTCAGTGCCTCCGTGGAGAAAAACCGCCTTCCACATTATACCCTGTCGGGGATAAAATCCAGAAAGTTTCCAATATTATACCCCAAAAGGTATAATATTTAGTTGCCAGGCATATTTATACCTGATAGGGTATATAAACCAATCATCTCCATATTTCAAAATAGAAAATAATGACTCAACCATTGGTCTTCTTTGTAAAGAGGCGCCGCAAGCAGCTGGGGCTGACCCAGGTGGATCTGGCAGACCGTGCGGGTGTGGGGCTGCGATTTATACGTGATTTGGAACAAGGCAAGCAGACCTTGCGTCTTGATAAGATCAATCAGGTTCTGGCTCTTTTCGGACATGTGATGAAGCCTGTACCCCATTCAGATGACGAGATGAACGATGCGTAAGGCAACGGTTTTCTGGGAAAATATGCCGGCAGGCATCCTTGCGGAAACAGAAGGAGGGTTTGAGTTTTACTACTTGCCGGAGTACCTGGAAAACAGTTTCAGACAAGCTGTCAGTTTGACACTGCCACTCCAGGACCCGCCTTTCACTGGCACAGCCATGTTCTCTTTTTTTGATGGATTGATCCCTGAGGGATGGCTGCTGGATATAGCCAGCCGGACCTGGAAGCTTGATCCGCGGGATCGAATGGGGTTGCTGCTGACCTGCTGCAGGGACTGCATTGGCGCTGTTTCACTGGAACCGGTGGAGGAGGAATAAAATGAGACAAGCCCCAAGCTGTCTGGCGTGCCAGGATCCTCTTGAAGACGGTGACCGCCACTACCATCCAGCCTGTTGCTCCCGCCTGTTTGACCGGGCCCGGGCTCCCGAATTGTCCTATACAAACACCGCAATCAAGGATCTTGCGAAACAAATTGTGAAGCGTCGGTCGACCATCCCGGGAGTGCAGGCAAAACTGTCATTGCAGCTGGAAACAACTGTTAAGGGTTCTTCGCGACTGACCCTTGTGGGGTTATGGGGCAACTATATTCTAAAGCCGCCTGTTGAAAAATATCCGTTGATGCCGGAGATCGAAAACCTGACCATGCAGCTGGCAGCTTCTTTCCGGATAGCAACGGTTCCCCACGGTCTGATACCGCTAAAATCAGGGGAACTGGCCTATATTTCCCGGCGAATCGATCGCGTATCCGGAAATCAAAAGCTGCATATGGAGGATATGTGCCAGTTGAGCGGCCGGCTGACGGAAGATAAATATCGAGGGTCAATGGAACAGATTGGAAAAATCATCAGGCGACACGCTTCAAATCCGTTGTTGGACTGCATTCGATTTTTCGAAGTGGCGCTCTTCTCTTTTTTGACCGGTAATGCAGACATGCATCTAAAAAACTTTTCGTTGATATATCCGGTCAACGAGATGATTCAGTTGTCTCCTGCATACGATTTGTTGTCAACGCGGTTGTTAATTCCTGAATCAGATGACCCGGAAGAGATGGCCTTGATGCTGAACGGAAAAAAAAGAAATTTTACCGCTGGTGATTTCAGCAAATTTTCAGCGAACCTGGGACTAAACCGGAAACAGGTTCAAAATATTTTTGAACGATTTAAAAAAGCCCTGCCCGGGATGGCTGTTGAAATTGAAAAGGGATTTCTTCCAACTGAAATAAAGGAACAATACAAATCACTCATCTCCCAGCGAGCATCCAGACTGGGCCTGGTTTAGCCATCGCATCATTTACACGCCCCGCCAGGGGATCAGGCAAAGATTCCCTCAAATAAATAAAAAACCCTGCGCTTGATTTGGTGTCGCTCTCGGCTTTTTCCTTTTTTTCCTCCTGCCTTTAAAAAGATTGACAAACGGGAAGTAAACCAATAGCATTTTCCTTGAAATTCGATAG
>JAOZRE010000375.1 GCA_029940215.1 bacterium
ACTGAAACGTTCTTGTTATTGTCCATCAGACCCCCAGCCCCCATACCAATGCCTGCAATACCACACCTGGGACGCCGAAAAACAACACGCCCATCCAGGCGGCTCTGGTCTGGTGTTCCTGTAGAGAACCAAAGAAAACATCAAAACAGAAAGCGATAAGCAGACAACTGCCGACGAACATAACCCAGTAATACCAAGCCAGGGCTGGTGCAAGCATATACAAAACGGTCCCGGCCACTCCGGACAGGATGCCGAGAATATAGTTTCTCATCTGGTTCCCCACGATTCTGGTTTTAATTTATGATGCGGTACTGTGAAAACGATGCCTGATGGTTCCGATCCATCGAATAGATATTTAACTTTTGTCAAAATATACCTTGGACAATCAACCGGACTTTGTCAAATGAGATAAATTTCGGGGGTGTCATCAGACAGAAAGCCCCAGGACCGGTTCAGATTATCGGGAAGACGGGGGCCTTTTCAGACCCCTCAAATCGTATCCTACCAATCCCTTAGGACGATTTCTTTAAAACCCGGTCCAGCTTGAGATATTCTCTGCGGGTTCTCTTGGGGTCTCGACTTTGTTGGCAGGAAAATCCGGGTCAGCATATCCGATGGAGATACAATTGAATATCATCTGGTCATCCGGGATATCGACATGCTTTCTGATCGTCTGGGGAAACATGGCGCCCTGACCATGAATACAGGTTCCAAGACCCTCCTCAACCGCAGCCAGGCAGATGGCATGAGTGAGGAGCCCCAGGTCAAAATAGACCAGGGAGGCCGGCTCCATGATCGCATCATAGGCCAGAACAATGGCTGCCGGCGCGTCAAAGTAGCGAAATCCCCGCTGCATCCATTCAAACCGCTTCATCTGGTCCTCCCTGCCGATATCCATCAATTGAAACAACTGAACGGCCACGTCAACCTGGCGCTGTTTATAGACACCCTGGTGTTTTTCCGGAAACCGGACTTCGGTCTCTGGAGCGGTACCGGAGCTCAACAGTTCGATATTCTCTTTGCCGATGGTTTTCAGGGTCTCTCCACCCACAACATAGAGCTTCCAGGGCTGGGTGTTCATGGCTGACGGTGACTGAACCGCAATGTCCAGAATATTCTGGATGGTCTCTTTGGATACAGGATCAGGTTTGTATCCCCGGATACTCTTCCGGGCTTTCATCGCTTCACGAAATTCCATATAGACTCCTTAAATAGTTTAATTTAACGATATCAGTTGAAAAAACTCATTCCCTATTTTCCCGAAAATGCAGCAACCATCTTCTGCATCAGTTCGGCATTGTTCTTGGGTGGTGGTTCGTAACCCACTTCCTTGGCAACCATGGTGATAGCGTCATCGTCGCAGCCGGTGGCACAGACTGCGCAGCCGAAACAGAGATTCAGGTCCACTTCTGGTACATCCTGATCGCTCATTTCCAGCGCAATGGCGGGACAGCGGTCCAGACAGGTTTCACACGCGGTGCATTTGTCCGGATCAAATCGGGGTTCGAATCCTGAGTTGAACATCGCGGAGGGATGCGGCTGCTGCAGGATCATCTTAATGGCATAACAGTGATACTTGTCACAGTTGCAAAGATAACCGACATCGTCGGTGGTATTGTGGGTCATATGCACAAGCCCCGCTTCCCGGCACTCATCCAGCAACTTGAAAGACTCATCCTGCGTCAGCATCCTGCCGCCGAGGCTTTCTGTAACATACTGGGCTGTCTTGCCAAAGGAGAGACAGACCTGCATCGGCATGCCATGGGTATCCTCACCACGCAGAACAGCTGCATGCCGGCAGTAACAGGTGGCAGCAGCAATATAGTCGTTGGCTTCTATGTAGGTTTTAACCTGGTCATAGGTATGGATGGTGTGTCCACTTTCAATGGTTTCATCGACCGTAATCACCCGCTGCAGCGGAAAAGGGATCACAATTGGGGTTTCAGCTTGCCAGGCCGCCTTGTATTCCCGGATCGCCTTGGCCAGTTCCTTATCCCGGTCAGTGGTGGTGCCAGCCATGAATACATACTCAAAGATACCGGGAACAAATGGAGCCGCCCGAAAAAGCCGCAGGTCGCCCTTCATGTAGGAGCTGCACAACCCCCGGTCCGCCATTTGTTTCAAATCCTTTCCCAGCGCTTCCGCGTCCCGCTCCATGATCTCAGCCAGCTGTGCAGCGGAAAAGGTTGTCAAGGGCATGGCATTATTGATTTCCGCCTCTTCAGGGGTGAACAGCGCCTTGGCCACGCGATAAAACTCGGGAATATCCTTTCCCCCGAACACTCCCCCACCCGCCAAGCTTCTAGTAGTCATGACATCTATCATGTCTTTGTATACCTGGTCGCTCATTGCTACTCTCCCTATTTCAGTGACACAAATTAAAAAAGCAATCTCCCGTTTACTCTTGGGAACCGCCATTCCGGGCTTGATCCGGAATGGCTTAGAGTCAATTAAAACTTATTTACATTAAAGCCCACCGAATGCCTCATCGGAAATATCGATGGCTGCTGAAGACATATCCAGGATGGTTTCCATGCGTCCCATACTGGTGGGAACGACTGTCCGGATAAAGAATTCAGCCGTCTTGACCTGTCCTTCGTAAAAGGGAAGGTCTTTTTTCTTGGGGTTGTTCGCCAGTGCTTTGGTGGCAGTAGTAGCCCGCCAGAGATTCATCCAGGCCATGATGGTGTCACCCATCACATCCAGGTAGGGCAACGAATGGGCAAACGCTGTTTTGAACTTCTCACTCATGGCGTTTTTCCCCAAATGGGCGGCCACTTCGCCGAGTTTGCCCAACATTTTCTGCAATCTTTCCGCCAGGTCAGCCAGATCCGGAAGCGCTTTCGCATCGTCAATGGTCTGTTGAATCGCAGCCAGAAATGTCATGAACACCTTGCCACCCTGCATACCCATTTTCCGTCCCAGAAGGTCCATGGCTTGAATACCGCAGGTTCCCTCATAGATGGATGCAATCTTACAGTCCCGCATATACTGCTCTGCCAGATAATCCTTGGTATAACCGGCACCACCAAAAATCTGCACACCCTGAACACAAACCTCATAACCTCTGTTGGCCAGGTAGCTTTTTATTATGGGGGTCAGGAGCTCGAACATACCATCGGCCAGGACACGCTCTTCTTCGGTGTCCGCCAGATGGGACAGTTCTTCCTGATAGGCCATATACTGGAAGAAACTTCTCATGCCGCTCACATATGATTTCATCCAGAGCAGGTTTCTTCTGACATCGGGATGCTTGATGATGGTGACGGGTTCTGCATCGTGGGGTTGTCCCAGTTCCCTCATCTGCACCCGCTCTCTTGCATAGTTCAGAGCCAGCTGGTAGGCGCCAGATGCATAAGCCAGACCCTGCAGACCGGTTGTCATCCGGGCGTGATTCATCATATTGAACATGACCTTCATCCCCTCGTTTTCATTCCCCAGCAGAAAACCGGTACAGGTTCCCTTGGCACCCATAGCCATGCTGCAGGTTGCACTGGCGATAATACCATGCTTGTGTTCGATACCGGTACACCAGATATCATTTCGGTCTCCCAGGCTTCCGTCTTCATTTACAAAATACTTGGGGACGATAAAAATGGATATCCCCTTGGTCCCTGCAGGTGCCCCTTCGATGCGGGCCAGAACCGGATGGATGATGTTTTCGCACAGATCATGCTCGCCGTTGGTGATAAAAATCTTATTTCCGGTAATGGTATAGGTCCCGTCTGCGTTTTTGACCGCGCTGGTCTCCAGGGCCCCCACATCGGATCCGGCGTTGGACTCTGTCAACAGCATGGTGCCGCCCCACTTTGCATCGACCAGATTCTTGACATACATTTTTTTCTGTTCTTCGGAACCAAAGACCTGGATCATATTCGCTGTTCCAACACCCATGGCGGTGTAACCGTTGAGTGCAAAACTGGCAGCGCTAAAATACTCATTGACAGCAAATGAAATAAAACTGGGGGCGCCCTGTCCACCCATCTCCTCTGGAACACCAAGACTCTGCCATTCACCTTCTGTCATCAGATCAAAGACCGGCTTAAATGACTCAGGAGTGGTCACTGTGCCATCTTCAAACTTCAAGCCAACATGATCCCCATCTGCCATCGTCGGCAACATCTCCTTGATCGCAAGCTTGCGACCTTCTGTCAGGATCATGTCACAGGTCTTTTTATTGAAAGCCTCATATTTTTCATGGGTCAGAAATTTTTCGTTGTCAAACTGCTCCCACATCACGAAGTCAAAATCCCGCTTTTCTGCAAGTAGTTGTGCCATTTTCCCTCTTTTTTGTTATGAATATACCGTATTTACTCAGTGTCGTACTAAACCAGCAGCACACCCATCCAGGCAGCTCTGGTCTGGTGCTCCCAAAGAAAACATCAAATAGTGAGCGATTGCTCTTTTTTATAGAATATTTATCTCCCACTCTGGTGTGTTTTGTCAAACGTTAAATCAGATAAGTGTAGCCTGAGTTC
>JAOZRE010000376.1 GCA_029940215.1 bacterium
TGATGATTCGGGTGACACTGATTGGTCCCAGTGTGGAAGAGGTCATGAAGGTTGAACAGAAGCTGAAGATACCCGAAAAGCTTGATCGCAAAAAAATAGAGCAGATCAACAAAGAGGTCGAGTTCCTGGCTCCGAAAAATGGAAATGGTAAAAACTATAAACTGGAAGAGATGATCGAATTCATCCCCTTCGAAATTGGGGAAGAAGCCATTGTATACGAAGCTTATCAGGACCATCCCCAAATAAAACTGAAGCGAACAGGAGAAAACAAGTTCACCGTCAGTTGCAACAATAAATTTAACTGTAACATCTCAATCAAGCAGCCGCAGACTCCGGTCTATGACATTAAACCGGCAAAGATAAGTAAGGCGGAAAGAAAATCCAAATCGACATTTTCAGTACAGTGTCTGGGTGCCAGTGAAGGTTTCGATCCGACACAACCAGCCAACGGTTTCTTACTCCATTTCAATGGAAAATGGTTTTTATGGGACTGTCCAGCGTTTCTGAGAAAACATCTGGAAGGGGTCGGTCTCGAGTTCGAAGATCTGGACGGTATCTTTATTTCCCATGTTCATGAGGATCATCTCGATATTATGGAAACCATCAGTGATAAAAAGAAACCGAAAATCTATACATCACCTGAGATTTTTCACTGCATGGTTCTGAAACTGATGGCAATCCTTGACTGCAGTTACAGTAAGGCTCTTTCCCACTATGATTTCGAACCGATTTATGTCAACAAACCGTTCAAACTAGCTGATGCGACAATAGAGGTATTTTATTCAAGCCATGCCATTCCTGCATTGGGTCTGAGATTAAGTGTACCCGGCAAGGAAAAGACATCCAGGCTGTTTATCTCCGGTGATAATCTATCCAAACGCATGATCAAGACATTGTCAGAGGCGAAGGTATATAGCAGCGCCCGAAAAAAAGAGGTCAACAGTTTTCTGCCTGATGATTCTGAATATGATATTGCATTTGTCGACACTGGCGGTGGAGCGATACATGGAGATCTTGAAGATTTTGCCAACAACCAGAATCAGGTCGTCTATATGCACACAGGGAAGAAGCTGACCGATTTTCCCCAGAATCATCGTTTATTGAAGGCTGGCCAACGATTTATCATCCACTAATAAACAGGCTTCTCCCCATGAACGGCCAATGGCTAAAGCCATTTTTGAGTGTCTGCATCTGCATCGCCAGCATGATCTGGCTCAGCCTATCTTTTGCCACCCCATTTCCAGTCAAGGGGGAGATTTACGACAGCAATGACCAGATTGTTGGCTCAGCCGGTGTATATCCCCGCTATGTTGAAATTTTCGATAATGAAGGTATCTTGCTCGGTAAGGTTGGCATACTGATAGAGAAAGGTATTGCCAGACTGTTTCTGGTTGACAGCCGAAAAGACGCCATCCTGGTCGGATATGCCAGCGGGGGTAAAATATTTGACGGCCAGGATAAGCTCAGAGGCTCCTATTTTTGGACACCAACCTGGTCTTTTGTGTACGATCTAAAGGGAAAGCGGGCAGGAAAAGTCAAGTGTATTGCCTGGCCGCGAGTATGCGCCGTGGGCGTGGGTGGTTATCTGTTGAACCTGTTCCATGAGGAAAAATGAGATCCATTCGGAAGAATGCGGTTGAAGGGATGTTTTACCCAGGGAGTCCCGGAGCCCTGAAGCGAAACATTGCAGATTTTCTGAATGTTTCGGAGCAGACAGCTACCGCACCCGTAAAAATGATCATTGTCCCACATGCAGGGTACAGCTATTCAGGTAAAATAGCAGGAGCTGCCTACTCAGAAATCACCCCTGAGCGGGTCGAGAATATTATGCTGCTGGGTCCCTCCCATCGTCATTACTTTGAGGGAGTAGCCGAATCTATGGAGGATGCTTGGCAAACGCCCTTCGGCACCGTGGACATTACGCATTTGAACAGTCCGCATATTATCCGGAACGCCGGCTATCACAAGGACGAACATTGTCTTGAGGTTCAATTGCCGTTTATCAAGTACCTGATGCCTGATGCTCTTGTATCACCGTTACTGCTTTCTGGAGACCATTCGCAGGCGGAAACCATTGCCAGCCAGTTGCAGACATTTGATTCTGACGGTACCCTGTGGATAATCAGTTCTGATTTTAACCACACCGGACCCAATTTTCGGCACATACCGGAACAGGTAGGTTACGATTCCGGCAAAACAATGGACCAGGAAGCTATCAGCCTGCTCACCTCTGGGGACATTAATGGATTTAAAACATTCCTGAAGCGCACCCGTTCAACAATTTGCGGGGCACTACCGATCCTCGTGGCCATGTATCTGGCGCGTTCGATGAACAGGCAGAATTTTGTATTCAAATCCTATGACTGTTCAGGAGATCAAACCGGTGACATTAACTCTGTCGGTTATGGCGCTCTATACTGTTAAACACGAATTATACCAGCTTTAATTAAAAAATGACTTCAGAAGATATAATAAATCGCTTAAAGGATTTCGCGTTATTCGAAGATATCGCACAGAATCATGATAAAATGATCAAGGTATCTGATATTTTTGAGGCACGGCACATCAAGGCCGGGGAGTATATCATGAAGCAGGGTGATCAGGGTGAGGAACTCTATATTCTCATGTCAGGAGCAGTGCGTGTCTGTAAAAATACCAAACAGAACGAAGAGTACACCATTGTAGATCTCAAGGCGGAATATAATGTTTTTTTTGGAGAGATAGCTCTGATGGACAGTGATGTCCGGTCAGCCAGTATTAAGGTTTTAGAGGATTGTGACGTTCTCGTGATGGGGAAGGATTCCTTTATCGAACTCGGTAACAGCTATCCCGAAATTTGCCTGCCCATTACCCGAACTATCGGCAAAAAAATCTGCAGCAACCTCCGGAATGCCAATAACGACGTTATCCTTCTATTCGATGCGCTGGTGAACGAAATCCAGTCAACCCAGTTGTAAGTTTTCGGTTATCAGGGACCATGAATCAACATCTACGCCAGCAACTCATCCAGACCATTCATGCCTTTACTCCTCAAAATATACTGGTCATCGGGGATCTAATGCTGGATCAGTATATCTGGGGGAAAGTCGAACGTATCTCCCCGGAAGCGCCTATTCCCGTCATTCGTATGGAAAAAGAGGAATTCAGATTAGGAGGCGCCGCCAATGTCATTGCCAATGTGAAGGCACTTGACTGTCAGGTATTCCCGGTAGGTATTATCGGCAAAGGCAGCGCAGGCCAGAAAATTGAATCCATTTTCAGGGCAGCCAAGATTCCCATGGACGGCATCATTGTCTCCTCATCCTTCCGTACCATCGTCAAGCAGCGCATCCTGACCAATCAACAACAGTTGCTTCGTGTTGACTACGAGTCAGAGCGTCCCGACTTTGAGCAGTTTGAAGGCCAGTTGCTCCAAAATGTATCAACCCTGTTACCGGACATGGACGGCGTGATTCTATCCGATTATGCCAAAGGAGTACTCAGTTCAAAGTTGATTACATTTGTTGTCCAAGAAGCCCGAAAAAAAGGGATTCCCATCGTCTGTGATCCTGGAAAAGGTAATGATTTCCGAAAATACCGTGGTGTTACCGCCATCAAGCCCAACCGTTCCGAAGCAGCCCAACTGACGAATCTGGATTTGAGGGATCGTCAATCCATTCTGGAGGCAGCAGCTGTCCTGCACGAACAGTGCGAGGCCGAGTTCCTGACCATCAGTCTGGATAAAGACGGTATTCTTCTGTTCTCCGGACCGGACAACTACCAATTCATGGCAACGGAGGCTAGAGAGGTCTTTGATGTGACCGGTGCGGGGGACGTCGTGATCAGCATCATCGGCACCCTGCTGGCTAAAAAGGTATCTCCTGCCCTTGTGGTTCATATGGCCAATGTGGCGGCTGAGCTTGAAATATCTCATCTGGGTGTCGTTTCCATCCCGTGGAATGAGATTCTCAACCACCTTTCAAGCGACGGGCTCCATCGGAAAATCATCTCCATGGAAGAGGCAGAAGCCGAGTATAAACAGTTGCATGACACCCCCCTGGTCTTTACAAACGGGTATTTCGATAACATATCAGCGGGGCACCTTCGGTTTCTGATGGAGATCGGAAAAATAAAGGGCAAGCTGCTGGTGGCCATCAATAGTGATCAATCCATTCTGCAGCAGAAAGGGGCAGAGCCCCTGCTGAAAGAGCAGGACCGGGCACGATTGCTGGCCAGCCTGGAAAATGTTCATCGGGTCGTCATTTTCGATGATCCGGATGCGTCTGCTGTCATCCGAACCCTGTCCCCGGACATTGTTGTCAAGGGAGATCACTTCAGGGATCAGCTTCTTCCCGAGCAGGATGCCATTGTGGATATCGGTGCTCAAATCGAATATATACAACAATTCTCCTGGTAATCCACTCTTGCTCAGAATCGTCAGCGGCAAATTGAGGGGTCGGAAACTTCGAACGCCAAAAGGTCAATTCACCCGGCCG
>JAOZRE010000066.1 GCA_029940215.1 bacterium
CATCATTGTGAATTTGTTTTTCATATCAGACTCTCTTTACTATTTGTTGAAAATACTGTTTGAGACAAATCTATCAAAATCGTTACTCTTGATGATATGTTTTGCAGACGATGTGCCATTTAAGTAGGAAAATTTTTATAAGTATAAAATACAGATAATTAGATATGTTAGTGGCGAGTGTAAATAAAGGGGGTGAGATAGGGTACTGTCTCATTAATGACTAAAAAGAGACAAAAATGAGACAAAATGTATCAGAAAAGGGAGGATGGGACAGGACAGGCTATTTATCGGGGAATTCAGGGGGCCTTCTTTCCAGGAATGCAGCGACGCCGTGGATAAACTCTCCGGAGGCAATCAAGGTAATGGCACGGTCTGTTTCAAGATCAAGTGATTCAGCCAGGGGCAGGTCCGGGCTGCGTCGAGTGACCTCCAGTGCTGACCGCACAGCTCTGGGGCCATTCGCTGCGATAGTTCTGCCCAGTTCAATGGCTTCGTTCAGTGCATTGCCCGGTGCGCTGATCCGATTGACCAGTTTCAGAGTCAGCGCCTCTTCTGCAGTTACGGTCCTGGCAGTTAAAATCAGATCAGCAGCAATGGCCGGGCCTGCCAGTCGGACCAGATGTGGAGACCCACCCCAGTCCGGCATCAGCCCCAATCGGACCTCTGAAAAACAGATTACAGCTGCAGGGTCGATCACCCTCAGGTCACATCGCATGGTTGTTTCCGCCCCCCCTCCGTACGCCAGCCCGTTGATGGCAGCAATGATCGGTACCGGTAGCTGGACAAACGCATCAATTACCGCCCGAATGCGTTCAACCACCAGGCGTGCCGGCCCCTCATCACCGGTTTCGACAGACTTAACCAGGTCTGTGTTCATGGGATTGTCCGGGTGGACATCAAAACCGGCACAGAAGGCGTTGTCTCCGCTACCTGTCAGAACAATCACCCGTGGCAGGTTCGATTTCAGTTTTTCGGTGACGGTTTCAAGCTCAGAAAACATGCCCGCATTAAATGCGTTTCGTTTTTGAGGTCTGTTGATACAAACAACGGCAATGTTATCCTGATATTCTAAGCTGATGTTTTCTTCCGGCATGGGTTATCTCCATATAAGTGGAAAAACGGTGATCAGGGGTCGATATTCAGTTTTTCGAGCCGGCGGTAAAATGTGGCGCGGCTAATCCCCAGCAATTTTGCAGCACGGGACCGGTTACCCCTGGTCTGTCTCATGGCAGCCATGATTTCATCTGTCTCGTCACCCTCCCAGGCTGTGCGATGGGTTGGTTGCATTGCAGGTTGTGGATCTATTGGTGGGGATGGCAATACCGTTCCCGGCCGCGGGGTTCTGATTTCAGGCGGCAGGTCTTCGGATTGGATGATGGACTTCCGACAATGGATGATACAGTGGTCCACCACGTTTTTCAGTTCACGAACATTTCCCGGCCAGCTGTATTCAGTCAGAATACGCATGGATTCAGTATCAAATTTCACGGTCGGTTTGCCCATGGAGATGCGACGCTCCGACAGAAAGGAGTTCAGAAGGATACTAATATCCTCCCGACGTTCACGCAGGGGGGGGACACTGATGCGGGCAACACGGATCCTGTAGAGAAGGTCTTCCCGGAAAAGACCCTGCTCCACTTGTTCCCCCAGATCTTTGTTGGTGGCAGTCAGGATTCGGACATCCACCTTGCGGGAATGGGTATCACCAATGCGGATAATTTCATGTTCTTGAAGCGCCCTGAGGAGGCTGGCCTGCATGCTCATCGGAATATCACCAATCTCATCCAGAAACAGGGTTCCCTTTTCCGCCGCTTCAAAAAAACCGGCCTGGTCGGCGACCGCACCGGTAAATGAACCCCGACGATGGCCGAATAGTTGGCTGGCGAGCAAGGCCTCGCTGAGTCCAGCACAGTTGACGGCAATGAAGGGGCCGTTTCGACGGTTGCTGGTAGCATGAATACTGCGGGCGACAAGCTCTTTGCCGGACCCGGTTTCCCCTTCGATCAGCACCGTCCAGTCTCCTTCTGCAACCTGCTCGAACATTTCATACATCCGTAGCATGGCCGGACTGTTGCCAATCATCTGCACATATTTCGACTGCCTGATCTGGCTTCGAAGGGTATGAACCTCGGTCATGTCATAGAGGTAGATGATGGAGTGTTCCGGGTGTCGTGGATCCTCCTTGACCTCTGCCTCCATCCAGACCGTCTCTCCTGATTCGGACTGAAAAATCAGGGTGGCCCTGTTCCGTTCGTCTGGTGATTGCTCAAGAGTGTGGGACAGAAGGTCAATCGAATCTTCCGCAAGGGGCATTGTCTCCTTCCAGTGACGGTTCATCAGCGGCTTTTGGTCCAGCCCTTTGATTTCAGCACAACATTCACTAACAAAGCGGATGATGCCTTCTGCATCGATAATGATGGTTCCCACCCGCAGCTGATTGAGTACAGCCTGCAAATCGTCCTGGCTCTTTTCGAGTTCAGCCAGGGTATTCAATGCTTTTTTGGTGGCCTGTCGGAGTCTGATATGGAGTCTGATCCGGGCAAAAATCTCTTCGCGGATAAAAGGTTTGGTGATGTAGTCGCTGCCTCCGCTTTCGAAGGCTTTCTCAATACTCTCGGACCGGGCGAGCGCGGTAACAAATATAACAGGGATTTGTGCAGTTTTCTCATCACTTTTCAAATGGCGGCAGGTTTCAAAACCGTCCATTTTCGGCATCATGATATCCAGCAGAATCAGGTCTGGTAACTGTTTCTCGGTAAATGCGATGGCCTCTTCTCCATTTGAAGCCACTGCAGTCTGATACCCCTCTTTTCCGATCATGAGGCTCAGGATCTGCTGATTGTCTGTGCTATCATCGACAATGAGAACAAGGGAGTCGCTGTTGTCTTTCATAGAAATACCATCATTTGCTGGATCAGGGAGCGAGACCACAGGAGTTGACTGCTGTCCTTATTCATCTTCATCATATACATTACAGATACAACAGAGGAATGTGGCTGGTTCGTTGCCGATGTTTTTCATGCCGTGCGGCTCCATGCTGGGGATATAAATGGAACTTCCGGGTCCGCATACCCTGAATTCAGCAACCTCATCAGTGTCAGGGTCGTATGCGTAGCACTCAAATTCACCACTTTCGATATACATGGTCTGGTGATAAAAATGGTTGTGAATCGGTATCTGTCCCCCTGGTTGAATCGTGAAAAACCGAAGGCCATATTCAGGATAGCCGTTGCCGTCATCACCATGACTTGACAGCCAGCGGACACTTGTTCCGATTACATCATGCATCTCTCCCCGGTAGGGAAATTTCTCGATCTTGACATCTTCAACATCCTTCCAATACTCAACTTTCATAAGGTCCTTTTCAATCTGATTGCTGTATCGCCATTTATAAAAACCTGCCAAATGTTACCTTCATACCATTAACGGGATTTGACTCCAAAATCAATCTGAAATCCTAAGGTTGACCGTTACCCCAGGAACGAAGGTTGTATCGTTTCATCCAGTTCCAGACAGTAACCCGCGATACACCCAAGATCTCAGCAGCTTTGGATTGATGACCCCCCGTCTGGTTCAGGGCGGCAATCAGTCGCTGCTTTTTCCCTTTATCGCGGTCGGGAACAGGCATTATAACCTTAATGGTTGCTCCTGCCTCCTGCATCAAAGAGGAGGGAAAATCATCGGGTTGAATCATATCTGTCTGACAGGTGACAAAGGCATACTCAAAGGCGCTTTTCAATTCGCGGACGTTGCCCGGCCATGGGTGCAACAGCAACATCTCCATTGCCTCCCGGCTGATCCCTTTAATCTGACGATTGGTTTTTAGCTTCAGGTTCTGGAAAAAGGACTCGGCTAGCAGGGTTATGTCGCCAATTCTTTCTCTTAACGGCAAGATGTGGATGGGGACCACGTTAATTCTAAAAAACAGGTCCTCCCGAAACAGCCCCTGAGTTACCATCTGTTTCAGATCGCGGTTGGTGGCTGTGACAATTCTGACGTTGATATCTATGGGCTGATTGTCCCCAACCCGCTCTATTACTTTCTCCTCTATGACACGCAGCAGTTTGACCTGTGTGGAAAGCGGCAGGTCGCCAATCTCATCAAGGAAGAGGGTTCCGCCATTGGCAGCCTCAAACCGTCCTTCCCGGGCCTGGTAGGCCCCGGTGAATGCGCCCCGGACGTGGCCGAACAGCTCGGTTTCAAGCAGGGATTCGTTCAGTGCGGCACAGTTGACCTTGATGTAGGGTCCATCACTGCGCTGGCTGACACGATGAATTGCGCGCGCCACAAGTTCTTTACCTGTTCCACTTTCACCCAGGATCACAATGGAGGCATCGGAATCGGCGACATTTCCAATTTGATCAAAGACGTGCCTGATCGCGGCGGAGTTTCCGATCATGCCATGAAAAATATCCTGTTCCCTTAACTTCTGCTGAATTGCTTCAATTTGTATGTCTTTTTCAAGCAGTTCCGTGATGTCTGTGATGGATTCAACACCGCCGATGACTTCCCCCTTTTCATTCCTCAGCAACGAAGCATTCTTGATGACATGCAGGTAACGACCATCCTTGCAGATGAGATGGCACTTGAGTTTTGACAGCTCCTGCTTTCTGAACAGCGAGCACCAATGGGGGGCATTGCGTGTCCGAACAATATCACAACAGCTGCAACTGAGTATTTCGCAGGACTTTCCAATCACCTCTTCGGCCTTGTACCCGCAAATGGATTCAAAAGCCTTGTTGACCGAGTGAATGGTGCCCTTTGTATCAACGATCATGATGCCATCGGGTATGGTATCGACTACTGTTTTCCAGTAATGGCCGAGTTCCTGATCAATCATATAATTAATGTTAAAAAAGTTAACGTTTGATGCATTTGTAATTAGCAATTGTTAAATATAATCTTAACAATTTAACAATACCATCACAACCATTGCTGAAGAAAAAATTGGGATAAATCAAGTTCAGAGAATAAAAACAGCCATTTCTGGTGATTATGTGCAGGGTCATGTTGATTAAAAAACCAATAATAACAATTACTAAAATAGATCATGCCAGAATTGGTGGTCAAAGGGGTTCCGCCGCCGGCCTGTTTTGGTATGTCGTTTGTAGTATAATAGGTATATGGTAGACATACCAACACGAAATTTCTACCCAATGCTTAACATTCAAAAGAGTAAAAAAATGAAAACAGATGTTTTAGTTATAGGTGGCAGCGCTGCCGCAATCTCAGCGGCTACTACAGGAAAGTCATTTTATCCGGATAAGGAATTTCTGGTACTCCGCATGGAGGAAAAAGTAATGGTGCCCTGTGGTATTCCCTACATCTTTGGAACGCTGGAGAGCAGTGACCAGAACGTCGCTCCGGATAAGGGGCTTCTCGACGCGGGCATTAAAATCAAAATTGATGAGGCGATCTCGCTGGATCTGGAAAAAAAGATCTGTAAATCAGCAGATGGCACTGAAATAGAATTTGACAAGCTGGTGCTGGCGACAGGGTCGTCACCCAAGGTTCCCGCCTGGCTGAAAGGAGCAGATCTTGAAAATGCCTTTACCATCCCGAAGAACAAGGTGCTCATCGACCAGATGCTCGTAAATTGTGATCTACGTAAAAAAATTGTTGTTCTCGGGGGTGGGTTTATCGGCGTTGAAATGGCCGATGAGTTGAATAAAAGAGGGAAACAAGCGGTAACCATCGTAGAAATTATGCCACACATCCTTAGCCTGGCATTTGATCCCGAACTGTCTATTAGAGCAGAAGAGATCCTCAGGGAAAGAGGCGTGAATGTGATTACAAATGAAGGGGTCAAGGAGATCCTGGGAGAAAATGGGAAGGTGACCGGTGTGCTGTTGAATAACGGGGACATCATCGAGACAGACGGTGTTATTCTATCCACCGGCTATCAACCGAATGTTGGGCTGGCTGAAAAGGCCGGTATCAGGCTTAACCAACACGGATCAATCAAAGTCAACGAATATATGCGCACGGAACATCTGGACGTTTTTGCTGTTGGAGACTGTGCTGAAAAGTTCAGTTTTGTTACCCGCACACTCAAGGGGATTATGCTGGCATCTACTGCCTGTGCTGAAGGTCGAATCGCGGGGATGAACCTCTATAAACTGTCTGTTGTCAGATCCTTTGGTGGTACCATCGCCATTTTTTCAACCTCATTTGGGGATGTGTCCTTTGCTGCTGCCGGTGTGACTGAAAGTCTGGCTAAGGAGAGAGGATTTGATATTGTCACCGGTACTTTTGAGGGGGTTGACAAGCATCCGGCAACCTTGCCCGGTACCCACAAACAGCTTATTAAACTGATTGTCGCCAGGGACTCAGGAATTCTTTTGGGTGGCGAAATCATTGGTGGGCCCAGCACCGGAGAGTTGGTCAATCTCATTGGTCTCGCCATTGAAAATCGCATGACCGTGGAATCCATTATGACCAGCCAGATTGGAACGCATCCACTGTTGACAGCAGCACCCACAGCCTATCCGTTGATAAAAGCCGCCGAAATTGCTGCTAAAAAGCATATTTCCAGGTAGATTACAGCTATGGGGTCTTTTGTGACCCCATTGATCACTACTCTGAAATATAGGGCAGGGGCCAGATCCGGAAGTAGTCACGGATGCGCATCCAGATCGCGAACATGCCCTCCGGTTCGAAGATGATAAACAGCACAATCAGTCCGCCGTAGACAAACTCCTTGGCCGGCCCCAGCATGATGGTGATGTTGGGGTCGTAGACGATGCTGAGGTAGCTGAAGAAATTGTCCAGGAGAACCGGAACCATGGTCATAAAAATAACGCCGAAGATAGAACCGGTCAGTCGCCCCATTCCTCCGATTATGACCATGGCCAGCAGCATGATGGAGTTCATCATGTGATAGTCTTCGGGTATGGCGGTACGCATCAACGATGCGAACAGGGCTCCTGCAACCCCTGCATAAAAGGCGCTGACGGAAAAGGCCAGCAACTTGTAGGGGAAAATGGGAATTCCGATGATTTCAGCCGAGATATCGTTGTCTCTAATCGCCACAAAAGCCCTTCCGATCTTTGAACGGGTCAGGTTTTTGGCCCCCCACATCATCACGATGGTGACTGCAAAGAGAAATACAAAATAGGACTTCTGTTCTTTGAGTGCCAGCCCGAAAAAATCCGGTGTGGGTAGCTCAATGCCTCTTACCCCGCGCGTCAAACTTTCCCAGTGGATCACACCATAGTCGATAACCATCTGAAAGGCCAGGGTCGCCACCATCAGGTAGAAGCCTTTAATACGCAGTGATGGAATCCCGACGATCAGTCCGGCCATTGCCGCCACCAAGCCTGCAATGATCATGGAGATCACCAGTGGAAATCCGGCTTCTGTGATCAGCAGTGCCGATGTATAGGCTCCCACCCCCATAAAGGCTGCATGTCCCAGGGAGAGCAGACCGGTAAACCCCACTAGCAAATTCAGTCCGATGACAGCTACCAGGTTTACGAGTATCAGGTTAAGAATGAAATAATGGTACTCATTGGCTCCAAATCCTAGGCTGGAGGCAATAAACACCAACACGTTAACAGCCAGGAAAATGTAAAACCAGGTGCGCTTGAAACGGGTCCTGAAAATCCGTTCATCTTCCCGGTGGTTGAAAACAGCTGTGGATGAAAATGTGGAATTATACCATTCGGAAACTGTTCTCACTGGCTTACCTCCTTGATGGTGACATTCCCCTTGAAGTTGGATACGCGACCGTCTTCGTACCGGATTTCGATATCGAGTTTGTGCAGGTCTTTATCCCCGTATAGATCAGCGATTAATGACTGGTAGCGTTCATTGACAAATCCTCGCCGGACCTTTTTGGTTCGGGTCAGCTCCCCGTCATCGGGGTGAAGTTCCTTGATCAGGTTCGCAAAACGTTTGATACGGATATTTTCCGGAAACCGCTGGCAGATCTTGCTGATCTCCCCTTCGATCAGCCCGTAGATTTCATCGCGCTGGGAGAGATCCTGGACGGTAGTGTAGGTGATTCCGCGTTTTTTGGCCCAGTTGCCGACGTTTTCCAGATCGATACTGATGATGGCTGTTATGAAGGGATGGTCATTGCCGATCACCATGGCGTCCTTGATGTAGGCGCTGAACTTGAGTCGAGTTTCGATATCCTGGGGCGCAAAGCGGGTACCGTCATCAATCGTCATCATGTCTTTGGAGCGGTCGAAGACGTACAGGTGACCATCTCCTCCGAAATAGCCGGCGTCGCCGGTCTTGAGAAATCCGTCTTCATCCAGGGCTTCCTTTGTGGCTTCCGGTTTTTTATAGTACCCCTGATGTAGATTTTTTCCCCGAACCAGGATCTCACCATCATCGGAGACTTTAACCTCAATTCCTGGAATCGGTACGCCGACCGTCTCGGGTCGTATATCATCCTTGCGATGGGTGGTGGCCACCCCGGAACATTCGGATTGACCGTATATCTGACGCAGATCGACTCTCAGGGCCTTAAAGTATTTGAAAACCTCCGGTGAGATAGCGCCTCCCCCCGTCATGGCGGATTTAACGCGTCCCAGGCCCATTCGGTTTTTGAGCGGGCGAATAACGGTGAAATCCATTATCCGTCCCAGTAGACGGGTTGACAGTCTGGCTGATTTGCCGGCCAGTTCGATCTCTGTCCGCTTCAGGGCTGTGTTGATGGCCAGGTGGTAAAAATACTGCTTAAATCGATCCGCATTGTCTATGGCAGCCTGGGTGGCGGAAATCAGCATTTCCCATACGGCTGGTGTTCCTCCAAAGTAATAGGGTTGCAATTCCAGCAGGTCCCTGCGGGCGGTCTCCGTCTCCTCCGGAAAGTTGTAATGTGCGCCAACCTTCAGAAAGCGGGCCACCGTAAAGGACTGCTCGCCGATCCAGGCCAGTGGACCGATGGAGAAGGTTTCATCACCTTTTTCCATGGGTGTGACCTGGTTATACTGGGTCGCTGAAAAAACCAGGTTTTCATGGCTGAGCATGGAAAGCTTTGGTTTAGCCGTTGTCCCCGATGTGGTCAGCATCATGGCAACTTCGCCCGGATCTATCTCCCGAGCCCGCTGTGTCAGAAATCCGGGTTGGCTGGTTGCCTGGGCTGCACCCTTCTCAATGACTTTTTTGAAATCTACCAGAAAATGGTGTTTGTCATGGTAGTGGCTCATGCCGCGGGAGTCCCAGACGATAACGGTTTGAACCGTTTCTTTGATTTTGTCCCAGAAGGAGAGGACCTTGTCGACCTGTTCCTGGTCCCTGACCACCAGGAATCGGGATTCGGAATACGAGATCAGGTATTCCACCTCTTCGGCCAGGCTGTCCGGATAGACACCGGTTGGAATACCGCCTGCGGCCATGCAGCCGAATTCGGCGATGATCCACTCGGGCTTGTTGTCGCCGACGATGGTGAGTTTATCATCCGGTTTGAACCCCAGGTCTTTCAACCCGAGGGCGAACTGTTCAACCTGGTTTTTGAATTCAAGCCATGTCGTGGGGCACCAGACCCCAAACCGTTTTTCCCGCATGGCGGCGATGTTGGGCATCTCCTCAGCGTTTTTGACAATCAGCCCGACGAGTGTATCCTCCAATCTGCTCATTTCACCTCCTGCGTGCCCAGGTATGCTTCGATGACCTGCGGATGCTTCTGAACCTCTTCCGGCAGTCCTTCGGTAATCTTGTTGCCGAAGTTCAGCACACAGACCCGATCTGACAAGTCCATGACAGCTGACAGGTCGTGTTCAATCCAGATGATTGTAACACCCAGGTCCCGTTGTACATCCATGATATAGCTGGCGATATCTTCTTTTTCCTCCATCGCCATACCCGCCATAATTTCGTCCAGCAGCAGCAGTTTGGGTTTCATGGCCAGCGCCCGTGCCATGTCCACCCGCTTTCTGACGCCGAAGGGAAGTGCCCCCACGGGAGAGTATCGAAAGCTTGAGAGGCCCATAAAATCCAAAATCTCCTCTTCGATCTCCTGGCGGTGTTTCATTTCATCTTTAACAATATTTGGCAGCCTGAAAAAACTACCCAGGAAAGAGAATTTCATCAGGAAATGGCGTCCGAGCTTGATGTTATCCAGAACCGTCATGCCGTGGAACAGCTCCACTTTCTGAAAGGTGCGGGCAATGCCCAGAGCCGCAACTTTATGAGGATATATCCCTTTCAACTGGATCCCGTCGAACATCATATCGCAGGAATCGGGTTTGTAATGCATGTTAATGCAGTTGATCAGGCTGGTTTTGCCGGCACCATTGGGCCCGATTATGGAATAGATAGCACCCCGGGGGACAGATAGGCTGATGTTGTCCAGCACTTTTCGAGCTCCAAAGGATAGTGTCAGATTTTTAATATCCAGCAAGGTATCGTGTTCCGTCATATTCATAACCATCTTTTTCGGCGTTTGTAGCGCTTGGCATCCTTGAAACTTTTACGAGTGGTTTCACCGGCTCCCAGATAAAACTCTCTGACGTCTTCATTTTTCAACAGCTCCTGCCCCTCTCCATCCAGGACTACCCGTCCCATTTCCACAACGTAACCACGGTTACCGATGTTCAGCGCTGCAAAAGCATTCTGCTCGACGAGGACGACTGTAATACCAGATCGATTCAACTTCTGGATAATCTGGAACAACTCCCGGGTGATTAGGGGTGCCAGTCCCAGCGAGGGTTCATCCAACAGCAGCATCCTGGGCTTTGTCATCAATGCCATACCGATGGCCAGCATCTGCTGTTCGCCTCCGGATGCATAACCCGCCCGGCGATTGAAGGTCCGCTTCAGGCCCGGGAAATAATCAAGCACCATCTCGATATCATCCTTAACCTTGTTATCCCAGCGCGAATAAGAAGCCGCTTTCAGGTTCTCTTCAATGGTCAGGTATTCAAATATGGGACGGTCCTCCATTACATAGGTCAGGGAATAGCGTTTCATAATATCAGAAGAGTCAAGTCCCTTAATGGAGACATCTCCCATTTTGATATCCCCGTCGATGATGTCTCCATTGTAAAAATGAATCATGCCGGCAATGGTTCTTAACAAGGTGGTCTTACCCGCACCGTTAGCCCCGATGATCACTAGGATTTCACCCTCTTTGACCTCCAGGGAGATTCCGTTTAGCACCGAGATCACATCGTGATAGACAACTCGCAGATTATTGATGGACAGCATAGCTATACTCTCTCAATGCGAACGGTTCCAAAAAGTCCATATGGCCTGATGAACAATACGATCAACATCATAAAGTAGGGAGCCACTTCCTTGAACCCCACTAGTCCCAATGGTTCGATGTAGGCTCCGGCCAGTGATTCGGTGACCCCGACGATGATACCGGCGACGAGGGCGCCAATAATACTGTCCATGCCACCGATCAGCACAACGGGAATGGAACGCAAGCCCACGGATACAGATGTAACAGACAAGGCTCCGAAATTGGAGATCATGATGCCGGCAACCGCAATGCAGGCAGCGCTGATGGCCCAGATAATCAGCAGGATGAAGCGAGCATTGATTCCAAAGGCCATGGCTTTGGCCTGGTCCTCAGAAACAGCACGAATGGCAAGGCCCCAGCGGGTTCGAAACAGAAACAGCAGGATAACGATAAATGTGACTATCGATAACATGCCAGCCCAGATGGGGTCTGAGATAAAGAGAAATTCGCCTTTTTCAACCGTAATGTCCGGCAGTTCAAGGAAGAATGAATAGGAGTGCGATCCCCAGATAAACTGAATAACAGCTCTCATGACCATGGCCAATCCCAGAGTTACCATTGTCATTGATAGCGGCGAACGACCCAGCAGGGGCCGTATGGAAAACCACTCAATGATACCTCCGACCGCTGCTGCGGCTGCAAGTCCGACCGGAAAAGCCACTACAATCGGAAATCCCAGGTCAAAGAAAAGGACATAAAAAAGGAATGCTCCAAAGACCAGAAATTCACCAATTGCAAAATTGAATGTTTCCGATGCTTTGAAGATAATCACGATGCAAAGCCCCAAAAGAGCGTAGACTAAGCCGATGAATATACCATCGCCTACGGCCTGCAGAAAATCGATCATAAACACTCCCGTTAAACTTGTTTGTCAATACCGTCATTCAGAAACGGACAGTACCCCTTTCTTGAAAAACAGGGGTTATGCTCTGAGCGTCAAAAAAAAAGAGATTTGTTGAGGTATTGGTTTTTGAACATTCAATAAGACTGATGAATTAAGCCTATAATCTAAAATGGCCCCTGTTGCATATCCGGAAGGGGGTGTCATGCATTCCCCCTTTCCGGCATGGCAAAGAGCCATCGTGAGTAGAGACAGTCCATTCTACCATTCAGTCTTATCAGTATTAATCCAGTCGCTAACAGGTGTGAGTTTACCTGTGGGAAATTTTTTACCCTTGATTTTGACCATCTTAACGTTGGCCTTGTACAATCTCGCCATCGGAATGGTATGAGATTTATAGGAAAAGGTTTTGCCATCAAACATTCCCTTGAAGTCCCAGACCAGGTTGTCCAACGCTTCCTTGACACCTCTTCGCGTCAGGCCCGCGCCGTTGTCCGCTTCGGTTAAGGCTTTCTGCAGCATGAAAGCATATTGCAACCCCTCCATGTACAAAAACATATCCTTTATACCACCTCTCAGTCCGGCCTTGTACTCTTTGGGCCGATATTTCTTCGCAAACTGATGGGTCAGCTTGATCATCGGATTGCTCATATCGGCGGCAGACCTGGGAATAGCATCTCCTACCGGTCGGGTGGACACGCCAATATATCCATCAAAAGCATCCTGTACAACAGCAATGGTGATGGTCATTGTCGTATACTGAGTTCCAAGCAGTTGAGCTTTTCTCAGTATTTTCTTTGCTGTTTTGAAAAAGATGGCGGTATGACCGGTTGCTCCCGAATAGCCATGATAAATGACATATTGGGCTTTTTTCTTACGCAGGGTCATGCACTCACTTGTGGCGGAAGTGGCCGAATAGGGATACTCAATTTCAGCAACCCATTTGATACCAAGGCTCCTTCCGTAAGCGAGTGCGCCCGGCAGTCCGTCCCTTCCCCATGCTGTCGGGCTGTATACGAACCCTACTCTGGGAGCGCCTTTCCCCTTGTGATTCTTCGCGATCCAGCGTACCAAAATCTTCAATTGATCACCGTATGTGGCACCCAGGGAATAGTAGTAGGGGTATTTACTGGGACCGCCTCCAGAACCGAAAATCTCATTGGAATAGGATCCGTCCAACCAGGGGATCTTCTCTTCGATGTTTACCTTACTGATCAATGGTTTCAACCCGCCGGTAATATACCCGCTGGCTAATATCAGTTCGCTGCTGTCGTGTTCTGCAGCGTATTTGTTAAAGGTTGCAACTTCAACGGTGGGGCTGTAACGCATGTCCTCGAGATACCACTTGATATTCTTCCCGTTGACCCCACCTCCTTCGGCATTTACCCAAGTCATGCCGTCAATGAATCCCCACCCGAATTCGGGCAGTGATCCCGTTGGCCCGCTCATGGGAAACTGGGAAAGGGTTTTAATCTCTTTGGCGGTGATGGAAAAGGGAAGGATCAGGAAAGAGAGGATGAGAATTGAAAGACCAACTAGTGCTTTTTTCTTCATGACACATCTCCTGTCGAATGCCGGTACGGCTGACATCGGGCCAGCTGAGATACCAGCGGAAATTAACATGAGCAAAATGCAGAGGTACAATTCATCGAAGAGCAAAAGCTATACAACGGATAATAACTTGTCAAGGAATATTTAATACGGCAGAAGCGGTAATCAGATTGACTGGCCTGGAAAATAAGGACACCACCTGTAGAAGGAGAAACCAGGGAGAGACCTGCCCCATTTTTCAGGGTCTGGTTGTGGACCTTGTCCCATGACCGCCAGCGGGAAAATCCAGAAGTATAAACTGACCGAGATGTCAGAGATATTGATGTCGCTGAGCGGGTCAGGTGGTCTCAGCCGGGTTGAGTGGCAGGTGGATAGTGAACCGGGTTCCGTGGCCGGGTGTTGATTCAACGGCAATGGTTCCCTTATGATTTTCCGTTATGATAAAATAGGATATTGACAGGCCGAGACCGGTTCCTACCCCGATCTCCTTGGTGGTAAAAAATGGTTCAAAAATCCGTTTGCGGGTTTCAGGGGCCATTCCGGGGCCATTATCCTCAATATCGATCCGGATCATGCCAGCCTCTTTTTGAATACGAATATCAAATTGCCCTGCCGATCCCTCTTCAGGCGGGCTGGCTATCATCGCCTGGGAGCCGTTTGTCAGGATATTAAAAAGGACCTGTTGGATTTCCCCGGGCTCACACATCACTTTCGGAATCGATGGACTGTACTCGCGAAAGATGGTGATATTTCTAAAGTCATACCCCTTTTCCAAATCATAGCTTTTTGACGCCAGATCAACCGTGGTGTTCACCAGTTGACAGATATCCTGCAGCGATTGTTTCGACTCGCCTTTTCGGCTGAACTTCAGCATGTTTCCGACAATGCCGGATGCCCGCTGAACCGATTCTGTGATCGCATTGATGGAGGTAAGGATACCACGCTCCCCGGAATAGGACCGGATCGTTTCCATAGTGGTTCCAAATTCCTTGGCAGCCTGCTGATTTTTTTTAAAATCCCCTGTCAACCGTTTTTCGAGCAGCTGGGCATTCTGAACGATCGCGGCCAGTGGGTTATTAATCTCATGGGCCATCCCGGCTGCCAGTCCGCCAATGGAGACCATCTTCTCTGACTGGACCACCATCTCCTCCATTCTTACCTGATCGGTGACATCGTCTACGTGGATCACTGCGCCTTCAGCTCCTTCTGCTGTTAACGGATAGATGTTGATATTTAAATATCGGACACCTTGCTCATCAATATCGATAATCTTCTCATGCTTTATAGGCTTTTGTTCCCTGATGGCGCGCTGGATGTTTGGCATCTGAGCTGACATTTTTGGTACCACATCAGAAAGTAGTTTTCCAATGGCGTGATCAGCTGTTACCCCGGAGGTCTTTTGTGCTTCCCTGTTCCACTCGGTAATTCGCCCATCACGGTCGACACTGGCCAACATGGAGGGTATTGAATCGATGATATTCTTCAGGTAGTTTCTCAGGAGTTGAAGCTCGGTGAAGGATTTTTTCCGTTCTGTAATATCCGTCAGGAAAACAACAGCCCCGAGATCGTTGCCATCTTTATCGTAGTTGTTGGTTGCAGACAGCGCCAGATCCATATGCTGACCATCTTTCCCAGTGATCTCCAGCTCTATGTTTACTTCATGGGTTCCGGCTCGGAGCTGTTGTCGGACACTCTCATCAATCTCACTGGCAGAGACCAATGTTGACTGTAGCGGGGAATTCTCCAGGATTGATTTTCCAATAAAGTCAGCTGTTTCGGAGCTGTTCCAGGAAAGTACTACTGGATTGACATAGTTAATGATGGACTTGGCGTCTAATAAGATAATACCTATTGGGGAACTGGCGAAGCTGTTTTCAAGAAAAACCTTGGCGTTCGAAGCCCTCTCCTCGGCAAGTTTCCTCTCCTGGATATCCAGTTCGGCTTTGTGAAGCGCACTCTCTGTAATGGAAAAAATCTGGTAGGCAACCAGTCCCACAAATATGAAACTAACAGTGTTGTCAGCAAAATAAACTTTGAGAGCCCCAGAGGAAATGTCAAATTGATCCTGACAGAAATAGATGAATAAAAAAAAGAGGGTCAGGTTACCAATCAGATAATAGAGGATGATCTGCTTATTGCGTGTGACGATCAGTGGCGTCATGGACAGGATACACATTAAAAAAACAATGGTATCGAGCCTGATTACCGCAGTATTTTTTGAGAAAAAGAGGATCGCCCAACCGACAGACATCAGGATGAACATTGTCAAATGAGCGGCCGGGGAAAAGTGCCCCTTGATCAAAAAGACAAACACAATGGCCATGATCAAAAGTCCGGCTATTTCCGGTATGATGACCGCTGGACTGATCCTGTATTGGTACTCCACGGTATAGACTTGAATGTAGGCCGAGTACGCGATGATGATGGGTAATAGCGTTAAGATCAAGAGATGAAGACGGATCAGAAACTTCGCTTTAAGCTGCAGGACAAAGTCGCTCTTTTCATATCTTCTCATCAGGTAAGATTGTAGACCCATTAATAACTGCCTCTTGAATGGTGTTGGTAGTCGATCCGTTTTCTTTGCGGTGCTATCATAACCTCATATCCGGATTCCTGTTAATGCAAGTGGAACGCCGAAACCTGGATCCTGCCGGTGTTTTCAGTACAGATCTTACATTTTAGGACAA
>JAOZRE010000377.1 GCA_029940215.1 bacterium
ACCAGCAGAATATTGCCGAAAACTCCGCTCTGGGCAATGATACTGATATTCCCTGGCGGATACGCTTCCTCCATTATTTCAGCACTGCAGAACCCATTGTTGTTATTGACGACGCCTATACAGTTTGGGCCGATGACACGCAGCTGGTAGCGAAGTACCACCTGATTGATTTCTTCCTGCAGTTTTATACCGGCTTCCCCTGCCTCACCAAATCCGGCGGTTTCAATGATTACGTATCTAATACCGCGGTCACCGATGTCAATCAGAGCTTTGGGGACGTGCACTGCAGGGACGACGATGATGGCCAGATCTACGGGGTCGGGGACATCGGCCACCTTCCGGTAAACTGTTTTTCCATGTAGTTCCCCTCCCTTGGGGTTTACCATGAATAACTTGTCTCCCCATCCCCGCTGCTGCAGTGTGATTGGAATTGAGTAACCGAATCCGGCAGAGCTTCTGGCACCCACCAGAACGATACCCTGAGGATTTAAAAATGTTTGCAGCTTATCGTTCATCTGTCCCTCCCTGGTCATTTTTTGTGTTTGGTCACGAAACGATAGCAGTTCAGCCCTCAAATAACAATGGGCAAGCGGGCGCTGGTCTGAAAACGATGAATTGGACGATTTGTCAGATACGGATTGACGCTCCTCCGGAGCTGTCATATCATTGTAGATCAGTGAAACGACTTAAAATCTTTGTGACCCAGGGGTCTCATTCGGGAAATAACATTCACCTCAGAATACCTGTCACCATGTTGCCCATTGATCAAAACAAACTAAATCTGATTACCCTCAACCCTACCCGATTCGGTGAACTGGGACTGTTTTGTCACGATCTGCCGGGTATCGGGGGACAGTTGAAAATGGCTCCGGAGGATTTTGAAGTCGAAGAGATCCCGGTTTATGAACCATCCGGAGAGGGGGAACACCTCTTCCTGTGGGTTGAAAAACGCGGCGTCTCGTCGGATCAGATGATAAAAGCCCTTGCCCGGGGATTGGATATGTCAGCGCGGGACATTGGTGTTGCCGGGAAAAAGGACAAAAACGCTGTGACCCGGCAGTATGTCTCCATACCGGCGAAGTTGGGCGATCGTGTGGACCGGTTTCAGGATGACAATATCACCGTTCTATCTTCCCGGACCCATACAAATAAGCTTTCCACTGGTCATAATCACGGCAACCGTTTCAAGGTGGTTGTCAGGGACCTGTCAAATCCTGATCCAGATCTTATCCTGCAAATCACGGACCGGATCAATGAGATGGGATTCCCGAACTTTTATGGGACGCAACGGTTTGGAGTGGAGGGGGATACAGCCGAAATCGGGTTCAAATTCCTGAAGGGGGAAGAAGACTCATTGTCCAAACAGTGGCGGGTACGGTCGCGGAAAAAGTTTGTGATCTCGGCAGCACAGTCTTTTCTGTTCAACCGCTACCTGATGCGTCGTATTCTGGAAAGGGGGACTGATAAACTCATGTCGGGGGATGTGGTATTTAAAACAACCGGGGGAATATTTCGGGTTGAGGACCTGGAGGTTGAACAGAAACGATTTGAGGTTAATGAAATAGTTCCGGCCGGCCCCATCTTCGGGAAAAAAACCTATCAGGCCGCTGGTGAGGCCCTCGAATTCGAAAACAGTATTCTTGCCGAGACAGGTATTGATCGGTCAGTATTTTCAGAATTTGGCAAGCTGATGCTGGGTAGTCGACGGGCGATTTTTTGCCGACCGGAGGGGCTCTCATGTGAATTATCCGGAAACGATCTCCTGATCGAATTCCAACTGCCGTCCGGCTCATATGCTACCGTTCTGCTGGCAGCCTACATGCAACCGCCTCTGGGATAGCTTTGGGAGTGGCTGTTGCTCCGCGTCCGGATTTTTTATTCCTCCCGTTTCCTGCTGAATTGATAGATTTTCTGCCCATCCGCGTTAAAATAGAGAAAGGTGGCGGTGTTGTGTGTCACGTGTGCCCAGATATAACCATGACACTCCTCGTAGAAAAGCGTTTGATCCAGCCTGGGGCGTTTTGTACTTTCGATGGGCGACCCTCCCCCTCCTGAGACGATTTGATCAAATTTACGGTACCGGGCATGTTCCAATGCATGATTGTGACCGGAAACAAAAAAATCGATGCCACTCCCGCCGACGACCATTCGCTCTGGCCAAAGCATGCTGCCATGCCGTCCGCTTGAGATGGCAGGGTGGTGGCCCATGGCCAGATGCCAGGGTTGTGGGCTTTTATGATAAAGCTGCCAGAGCGTCTGCATGGAACAGCTGGTATTGACAGCCTGGATAAAGACCGGGCCCGCATTGAAATGGTAGTTGGGGGCCGGCAGGTGCCAGCGGGGGTTAATCAGGGAGTAGTCGATCTGTGCCTTCCAGTTACCCTTGAGGTCGTGGTTGCCCAGAATGGCGTAAAATGGGCGGTCCAGGTGGTACATGGATTCGAATTTTTCATCCAGTTGGGGATCATTGACAGATGTGATGCCGGTCTGGATGAAATTGTCTCCTGCAAACAGTACGAAATCACATCCCCTGTCCAGAGCTGTCTGCTCAGAGCTGGCAGCGACCCGTTTCTGGTTGACGGTTCCGGATCCGGTATCTCCTAGAATCAGGAATGATACGGAATCGGCATCCGGTAAAATATCCAGCGGGATGTCGCTGCTGACTGTATAAGCTTCACAGGCTTTTTCGTGCCACAGCTTTTTTATGGTTTTTATCAATTCAGTCAGCTGGTTAGTGATTCTCGTAAGTCCCGTCGGAAAGGTCGATGGTTACCTGGTTGTCTGCTGGCGGCAGATCAGTGTACCAGCCGTCGATCAGGTCTCCCTGCAAGGCCAGCACAATTCTACCCCAGAGCCCCATTCCTTCCTTGTTGATGGTTGATTCCGGTTTATTTTCGTCACCCTTCAAGTGGACGCTATATGCTGTCGCTATCTGCGGGTTGGTGTGGCGTCGGTCCTTTTCGGAAACCCCGTAGGATTTTAACGCAGCATCAGCCAGCTTGACCGTTCCGTCAAACACGTACTGGTCACGGTAGGTTGGGAAATCCTCCGGGTGGGATGGAATGGTATCGATGAAATAACTTTTGATGACGGCTTTCTGGTTGAATGTCAGATCTACTATGCGATAAGGACAAGGTGAGGTTACCAGGGAACCGGTTTCGATGTCGTATATGACTTTCTTATTTTTTTCGAACTGTTTTCGGGTGATATCCTGGGCATGAAAATGTCCGCTGAAAACGAGCTTCACGTCGTATTGGGCGAACATTTCAGCTATTTTTTCATGGTTATTCACCAGGTATTTTGGATAGTAGTCGTCATTAGAAGGATAGTGCTCCAGGATACCATGATGCATCGCCACCATTACTGCTTTCTGCTCACGCTTGGCACGGATCAGGATGTTTTCAATCCATTGCAGGGTTGCTTCGCTGAACTCTCCACCAGTATGGGAGTGTTTCCCCGGTTTGTTCAATCTCCAAAGACAGCTGTCCAGGGCTAGAAGCCACAGGTCTGGAACCGGTTCTGCCAGGTAGCTCAATGATTCAGGATCCTGGTCCAGGGATGCGGCATAACCAAAATCTTCATAAATGTCCGAAAATTCGGCCGGGGTTACATTTTCAACATGCCTGGTGTTGTCACCATCGAATGCGACTGACTCCCCGTTGAGTATGTCGTGATTCCCGGGCACAACAAAAACACCTTTGCCGGAAGCTACTATTTCCGAGAGTTTTTGGGTGACACCCTGGTGGCTTAGTTTTTCACCATCCTTTGTCAGGTCTCCGCATACAATAACAAAATCCGCTTTCTTGTTTTCAATCTGTTTCACAGCAACGCTCATTAATTCGCTGCTTTCAGCCAGCAACTTGCGGTCCTTGTCGAGGTATGCCTGAAATGCTTTTCCGCTGGTTCCAAGCTCTGGAGAGAAATAGTGAAGGTCAGCCAAAACGATGAATCTGGCCTCCGGATAATCCGCCTTTTTTTGCATCAGTGCCTGAACCTTGGGCGATGTTTGGTACAGACGCGCAGGCGAGCAGCAGGACAGAAAAAGGGCTGATGATACCAATAGACATAGTGTGACACTATTCAAACACCGCATAGTTTAGACTCCAAGTGGATTGAGGTTGGGAAACACTGGCATTCAGGATTTATAACAGTTACTGCCTGAACGTTTTTCAACCTGCATGGCAATTTTTTTGATCATGAAAACGATTCAGTCTATAATAAACCCTAACTTTTATCATTTCATGCAAGTTGGCAATGGATTTTTTCTGAAAAGAGTGGATTGACACTCAACCGGGCTTACGGTTTTGGGATTGACAACATTCGGATCGTCCAATAGATTGAATCCGCTCGTTATAGGGTATTTGAATCCGTTTTTTGTACGATCCCTAAGTTTGACTGTGTATCGTTTAAACGGGATTTTTATGACAAATTAACTGCACCTGAACGGAATCAGGGGCAGCAGAAC
>JAOZRE010000378.1 GCA_029940215.1 bacterium
GTTTTCTATCCGAATCAATAACACCTCTGAGTTCTTGGAATAATTGAGGATATCTTTGGGCTTCGTCAATGATAACATATTGGGGATTTTCTTTGATAAAAAACTCAAAATCTTCAGAAATTAAGTCATAATCCCGATGCCGCTCAAGATCGTAGTATCGCCAATTGGGTCTCAGCATTCTGGCTAAAGTGGTTTTTCCACATTGGCGAACCCCCAATATGATGACTACCGGAAAAAAACCAAGCAGTTTATCCAATTTAGATTCAAAATTTCTTTTTTTATCAGCCATATTCGTATGCTAGGCACGAATTTTACTGATGTCAATTATTTTTTGCATATTTTCCTTCAACATTTAATAACAAACACGGTCATGGCCTGGGACTCAGTCTTTCAGGCTACCATAATGTTCATAAACCGATTTTCTGCAGTCCTTTTTGCCAGGGTAATACCGAAATGTTTTCGATTTTCCTTTCTATATCACCTGTATAAAAAATCATTGGGATACACTCTCGTAAACTGGATTTTGTGAAGTTGCTTAAACCTCTCAAATCTGAGTGTCCAATATTACTGCTGTGTTTGACTACAATCGCAAAAAGATTCCTCCCTTTCGGTAATTAGCATCATCTATCGATAACCCTCAATGTGAACTCATGAGGTCATCTCTATAATTAGTCAAGACCAATTTACGATACTACAAATTTTGGTCAGATATAATTATAACAGGTAAACCCCCGGCTAGGCCGGGGGACTCACAAAGGTTTGACCGTGTGAGGCGGTAATCCATAAAGTTCTTTTTGGTTAATTAACAATAAAACTAAGGAGAACCTTATGAAAAAGTTTCAGAGTTTAAGTCATACAAAGTGGGATTGCAAATACCACATCGTGTTCATTCCCAAATACCGGAAAAAGGTGCTTTATGGCAGAATCCGGAAGCATTTGGGAGAGTTTTTCCATGAGCTAGCAAAAAACAAAGAATCGCAAGTTGTCGAGGGTCACATATGTATCGATCACATCCATATGTGTATTTCAATTCCTCCGAAATATGCAGTTTCTAATGTCATCGGTTATATCAAGGGGAAAAGCGCAATATCAATTGCCCGAAACCTCATGGGATTGAAAAGAAACTTCACAGGCCAAAGTTTCTGGGCCCGGGGTTACTTGGTCTCTACAGTCGGCTTGGATGAAGAAATGATTCGGGAATATATCCGGAACCAAGAGAAAGTTGACCGAAATAAAGATCAACTATCAATTTTCGACGATCCTGAGCAATAAACATCCCCTTCAGGGGATTCAGGAAAACGCCCCTTTGAGGGGCTCACATAAATAAGCCCCAGGCTTAGCCGGGGGCCACTTAACTAGTTGTTTTTATGAGATTATAAACATTAAACCCAGTCGATAGCTGGTCTTTATGCAAGTTAATGGTACTGATAAGTTTTTTGTTAGGAAACAAAGCCGGTTTTCTGGGAGAACTGGTCACGTTTTTTAGTCATTTAAGACCTCAGGTCAGTATGGATCCGCTCGATCAAATTTACCTGCGGTTTCATTTGATCGAGCGGTTTCGGTGACACCGGAATCAATTGAAAAATTTTTTAAATTTATCAGAATGATCAGCCAGGAACCGTTGACTCCGAATAGGGTTGCTGATAAGAAGGATGTTTTTTTATCGCCGGATTCGGTTGATCCAACACTGGAATCGACACCTTCGGATGAGGTACGTTAGTCACCTGGTTTAAACCATTATTAATCTCTTCTATTCCTGTTCAGGGCAGACTATTAATGCGCAGAAAATGATTTAGATATTCATTTTTTCAGCGACCCAGTCCAGGCCCAGCCTTTCCAATGTCTGGCGAGCAGGAAGACCGTCATTGTTCCACCCACTTTGCAAATAATACTCGTCCAGTGCGTTTTCAAACTCTTCCCGACTCAACGCCAACCCATCTGACGGCCCACCGCTTAACGGTTTAAAAAACTTCGCGGGCAGCGCATCGTCCGCCCGATCGAGTCCCTCCCTGGCATTAAAGGCGCGCATCATATTGATGCGACGTTCTCCGACGGTCAGAAGATCTTCGATGGTAACATCCCAACCGGTAACCGCCTGTACAAGATCGACAGCCTGTTGCGGACCATAGAGCTGCCAGGCTGATCCCCAGGCAAACATACAGAGTCCGACGCTATCCAGAAAACTATAAAATTGCTGGGTTTTGCGGGCAAAATTTATCTTTCCCGGTCCCAGGCTTCTTACCGGTTGGGGTTCTTCCAAGCCCAAAACCTGCTGACGTTCCTGGAAAAGATCAAACGTGGGCTCCTCAGATGCAATATCATGCTCACTGCTTTCGTGATCCGCACCGAAGGGATTCACCGCATAAATCAGCGCCAGGCTCCGTTTGAGCTGTGGCATGTGTGCCGGTGCTTCAGATCCCTTACAGGTAATCAGAAACTCACTGCCTTTCCCCAGTTTTGCAGCCGCTTTCGCAGAACCATTTGCCAGTATATCCCCAAATCCTTCCCGATCGGCAATCATTTGCACCAGTTTTACCATGATTTCCGCATCACCGAACTTGATTTCCAGTCCCCCGGTATCTTCTGTGGTCAAGATACCCGCTTCAAAACACTCCATTGCCCAGGCGATGGTGGCGCCGCACGTCATCGTATCCTGTCCGTATTTATTGCAGATCTCGTTGGCTTTACTAACAGCGGCCAGGTTGTCCACCATGCAGTAGGAGCCAAAAGTTGCACAGGTCTCGTATTCCGGCCCACCGTATTGCGGATCCACCGGGAATTTTCCATCTGGAATATCAACCACCCGTTTACAGCGAATGACGCAGCCATAACAGGATTCCCGACCTTTTTGGTCCTGCTTTCCTTCCCTGGCACCGGCCAGTACCGTCTCATACATGGTGGTACCACAGATTTTAATATGGTTGTCAAAGACGCCGGTGGAAAAGTTTTTGGTCGGTAGTGCCCCCTGAGCTTGATGAGCCGAAACCGTACCAGCTGTTCCGAATTTACCCAGGCCTGCCACCATGGATTCAGGGAACTGTTTCGCTCCCCATTTGGATAACCCTGCCAGGGAATCCTTGTCTGCGACTTTAGGCTTGTTGTTTCCTCGAACTGCGATTGCTTTGAGTTGCTTGCTGCCCATCACAGCTCCCATGCCGGTACGCCCGTTGGCACGACTGCTCATATTCATAATCGCTGCATACAAGACCTGCTTTTCACCGGCCGGTCCGATTCCGGCGATTTCAATTTCTTCATCTCCTAATTCTTGACGAATCCGGGCGTCCGTTTCACTTGTGTTTTTCCCCCAAAGGTGGGATGCATCGCGAATTTCTGCTTTTCCGTCATCGATCCAAAGGTATACGGGTTTTTCTGCCTTTCCACTGACAATAATCGCATCAAAACCAGACCACTTCATTTTGGCCGGAAATGATCCCCCGCATTGGGAATCTCCTATCGCATCGGTCAACGGCGATTTGGCATTAACGCACATTCGGCTCTGGCCGGATATTCTGGTACCGGTCGTCACTCCCAGGGCGAATCCCAATACGTTGTCCGGCGATAACGGATCGACACCGGCAGGCATGGTTTTCAGAATATAGTGCAGATTCAACGCACTTCCCCCCATATACGTGCGGTAGAACAAGTCGTCGGGCTCATCAATCTTCAGTGTTGAAGCCGTCAGATCCACTAACAGAATTTTACCATTATATCCATTTCTCATATTCTCCCCCTAATTTGGAATGTGTGTCTCATCCCTGACAATACTCAGGCTGATGGATTCATCGGGACAACCCGTCTTGCAGACTCCGCATCCCATACATTTTTCCTGATTTACCAAGGCCGAACCATCTGGGCCTTCCATTGTAATTGCGTTAAAAATGCACCTGTCTATGCACTCTTCACACAATGAACACTGATCCGGATCGACCACAGCCATATACCGGCTGGGGGCGAAAAATTTGGTACCACCGGGCCAGTTCTCACAGCAGTCGCCACAGCAGTTGCAGATTGTTTTTCCAATGGACTTTGAGTTGCTGACATTGTGTACAAGCCCTTTTTCACTGCACATTTTCAGCATTTCAACCGCTTCTTCCCGGGTAATTTTCCTGCCGGTACCTCTCTCAAGCGAATAGTCCGCAGCCTTGTCTATCTGAATACAAACCTCGACCGGGTGACCACATTCACCGTGTACCACTCGACAGGAGCATTTTGTAACCGCGAGCGTGGTCGCATCATCAACTGCTTTGGTAATATCATCGAAGGGTAAAATCTGAGTTCTGCTCTCAATGCTCTGGTCAATAGGGACTATTCTTGTCGGAGGTGCCGGGAAATGATCGCATAATTGATCAAAATAGGTCGCCCACTCTTCATCATCATATTTTTTCCAGAGTTCAATCATTTCCGGAGGCGGGTTATCAACAATAATGGAGGCATCATGAAACTGCATCACATTGCGGACTGC
>JAOZRE010000379.1 GCA_029940215.1 bacterium
AAGCTGCGATTCCAATCCCGCTGACAATAGCTAATAGAATGATGGCCGCATAGCTTTCCACGAATCCGATCAATCCTAATCCCAATCCTGCCGTTAATATAGCAATTGGCAAGAGCCAGGGTTTGTTTAATCGATCAGCTGCATATCCGAACAGTGGTTGAACAATAGCAGAGGCGCTATTGGCCGCGAATACAATGGAAGCTCCTGCAGAATAGGTCAATTCATACTCGGAAATCAAGAAAGGCAATATGGCGGGAAGCGCTCCTTGATTTATATCTGTTGCTAGATGCCCGAATGAAAGCAATAGGATCAATTGGTATCTGTTCATTGGCCAGTCCTTCCTTTTTTATCATTTTTTGCAGGCCAATAAAAGCGGCAAACCAGTGTGTTTATAAAAGTGTTCTACTTTTCAAAAACTGTATGCCATTTCCATGACAATCCTGTCCTGAACAATATTCTCACCAAACTGTGTAACAGAGCCTCCTGCCATATGTTGCCAGGAGGTTTGATAGTCCCAGTTATTTACAGGTGTGTAGGTCAGCTGAATCGTCGTGTTAATGCTTGAATCATCCATATTGATCAGCCATGCTGTCGATGGTGTGACATAAAGCCAGTTGAATGGTTCCTTAATGCTCGCCTTGATATAGGCATAATTTCTATTCAACATCTTACCCTGGCGGCTGATGGACATTAGTTTTCCTGCAGCTGTGATTGAGCCTGCCCTTACAGATTCTAAAAGAGCCTGTGAATCTTCTTTGGTCAGGCCGGATGAATCATGGTAACCTTCCAAAATCCAGGTGATGTCATTTTCAGTCAGGTAGCGTGTTCCGACTAATATTTTTTGTTCTTCTGAACCTTCACTGATAATCCTCGCATATTCTCCATGAGCTTCAAAATTGGATGTGATATTTGACGCAAAATCAAATCCCCAATCCATTTCTGTGCTGTCATGCCGCTTGACCAGATAGAGATCCATATCGGTTGTTCCAGCCAACACATATAGCTTTAAACCCCATTCGTCCCCTTCTATAACAGATGCGGCATAGTCGTCGTTGAAATCGTCTCTGATCGGCAAATAAACCAGGCTCAACGAACTGTTGTCAAAGAATAAAACTTCGCCTGGAATCCACACTCCCTGGAAAACCCACAGCCCCTCGCGGCTTGCCTCCGGATCTTCTGGATTTTTCGAGCGCTCTAAAAAGGCAACCGGATTAAACGCATACCCCTTACCCCAGCGAAGCAAACGCTTCCCTATTTCGATACTATGCGGATCAAGCCCTGAGAATTGCCAATACCCTTCTCTCAACATACTGCTTTCGTCATCTGCGTCATCTAGATCAGAACGCTGTATATTCCCTTCAACAGAGACAAACAGACGTGACCAATCCCAATCCCACCTGCTTTCAAAAGACAACTGAAAATTGAGATCGATTGCTTGATCCGGTTCGTCGCTCGTGAACTTAATAGGGTAAAGCACCGAATCTGAATTCAATGATCTGGATGTGATGGTGGTTTTTAACTCCCCTTGCCATTCCCAGGTTTTCTTTGAGAAATCGCCGGCATCAAAAGTATAAAGATCATCATTCTGCGCGCTGACACTTCCGGGGAAGACCCACAGTATGACAATGACCGGCAGTATAAATCGTTTCAGGACCGTGCTCACTTTTTTTGCCTCAGTGATTCAATATGGCCCATGTAGTCTGGTGTAAAAACCTCAGTAGGCAGTTTTCTGAATTTTATGCCCGCAAAAATCATGACTGATTTATACCCCCTGTACAGAGGACTGTCCGTCTCAACAACCGCAGGCCTTTTAATTCCATTCCCAAAATCGGTGATTTTCTTAAAATAAAGGGTCTTGATCAGCATCCCCGAAGTTGCCATTGCCCGAATCTTAATTGGCAATTGTGTTTTAGAGTCGATGATCATTTCAAGTCTATCATAGGCGACGGATCCGGTTTTTGCCTTTAAATCCAGTTGAAGAAGCTGACTGCCTGCCCCCTCATTCGGAGCAGCTTTTTTAACGCTCAGGGCATCATACTCTGTCTGATAATCAACGCGCAGGATATCGGAATTGTTGAAAATGCCGCCGGTGACAGACTGCAGCGATGTGATTCGAATGGGACGACCGACATTCGGAATATATAACCACATATTATCCCCAATTCTCAAAGTACTCCTCCCTTTTTCGGAAGCCGGTGAGAGAAAAAGAGCTGCAGATTTATCCTTGCCCTGTTTAACGGTGAACAGGACAAACTCCTTTTTAGTGCCGTCCGGCTCCAGATTGATCAGTTTACGGTAGGATTCATATTGATCCGGATTCAGATTCCGATCGACGGTAGCAAGCCACTCCTGGGCTGTTTGCTGGGCTAACAAACCGGCTGGCAGGATCATCAACAACAGCAATGATCCTGTTAGTGCCATCATCTTTTTTGATTGGTGAGTTAACATTCTCATAAAACGTTCCACATTTGTCTGTTTATGTATTTTATCAGGTTAAAAATGACGCAGGGCATCAACCGGTTCCAGTTTGGAAGCCTTTATCGCTGGTTGAACAGTGGCCAGAGCGGATATGGCAATGACAATCAGCGCTGTAATGATGACCTCTGAAATAGCAATAGAGGGCGTTAAGACCAGGTTTTCCTGCCTCCCGAATGACATAATAATACTCTTCCAATTCAGGAACTGGATAATCCCCAGGCTGACAAAGCTTCCGACAACCGCACCAAAAACCCCTAGAAACAGCCCTTCCATTAAAAATAGTGTCCAGATTTTTCGAGGACTGGTGCCGATGGCAGCAATCGTTCCAATTTCGCGGATTCTCTCATACACGGCCATGAGCATTACATTCAGAATTGAAACCAGCACGATAGCCATCAATATGATCTTCACGAACAATGTCAGCAGATCGATGATGTTCGCAATATTCGAAAAAGGGGAGAGTTTTGCCCAGGTATGTACTTCAAAAACCGGTTTGTCTTTTTTGTTTTTAACCTGGGACAACTGCTGCTTCAAATTTTTAAATGCAGGCTGCATGATATCGAGGCTGTTTAATCGAATCGCCAACTCGTTGATCTCATCTCCGTTGATCCTTAATAACGTGTATGCATCTTTAATATTCAGGTATCCGTCTTTTCCACCAGGGCCGGTCATACGACTGACAATGCCGCTAACCACGAGAGGTGTACCGTTTACCGAGCCATCTTTGTTGGTTGCAATTAGAACGACCTGCATCCCAATTTTCAGTTTCATTCCTTTTGCCAGAACCTCCGGTATCCACACTTCACCCGGGTTCAGTGTGGGTTCCGATTTCGACCCTTTTTTACCCCTGACCCGTTGTGACAGTAATGGTGCTGTTCTAAGTTCTTTTTCCGGATTGACACCATTTAGCCGAATGTTCGACGTCTCCGTATAACTGCTGAGCATCCCGCTGAACTTTAAGCGGCCAGAATAAGACGCAATTTTCGTGTTTTCCGCCAGCACGGCTTTCAGCTTTTTAACCTGCTTATGATTCAGATTTAAATTGAGAGGCGAATTATCTATGGATGCGACATATCCCTTCCGATGAATTTGAATATGGCCCATCATGGAATCCGTTATCTGTCCAACCATTAGCTGTTTGAAGGAACCGGAGATAGCAATGAAAAGTAGTACTGCGACAATACCAATGATGATCAAGGTTGAGGTCAGCATTGTTCTACGTGAGTAACGCAGCAGGTTGCGGTATGCTATTTTGGCAATTTTGGTCATTTGGCCCTCCTGTCTTCCTTGCTTGTAATAATACCGTCTTCCATGTTGAAGATAATTTCAGCTTCGCCGATAATTTTTGGATCGTGGGTTGAAAAGATAAACGTCGTATTCCACTTGTCCTTCATCTCTTTCATCAGGTTGATGATCTTAAAAGCGGTATCATGATCCAGGTTTGCTGTGGGCTCATCTGCTATCACCAGCTTAGGACGGGTCACCAGCGCTCGGGCAACCGCAACGCGCTGCATCTGCCCTCCGGATATCTGGCTGGGTCGTTTTAACTGATGCTCAAGTACACCAACCGCATCCAGTAATTTTTCGACATGATCGCGTTTACTGCCAGCATTTTCATTTTTAACCATCACCAGAGGGTATTCAACGTTTTCATAGACGGTCAGGACGGGAATCAGATTGAAACTCTGAAAAACAAACCCCAGGTGATCCCCACGAAAATTTGCCCGCTGTCTGTTGTTGAGCTGACTGACTTCCTGCCCTGCAACTTTGACTGACCCTGAAGAGGGCTGGTCCAGAACACCGATTAAATTTAGCAATGTTGTTTTTCCGCTTCCTGATGGTCCAACAACAGAAACAAAGGTCCCTTCCTCGATTTCCATTGATACATCTTTTAAGGCGGAAATCGTGATCTCTCCCGTTTGATAGGTTTTCGAGAGACCAACTACTTCAACTA
>JAOZRE010000380.1 GCA_029940215.1 bacterium
ACTGAAAATGGGAGTGGTCGGGGCGGCTATCGCATCTGCAGTAGCCATGGGTGTATCCTTTCTATTGGTGATCAGCTGGTTTGTTGTTCGGCAGACGACCTATATCACCGTCAGTTTCAGAAGGTTTCGCTTTAAGCAAAATCGGATCCTGGCCATATTCAGAATCGGTCTTCCGATAACCCTGGCACAGTTTGTGGCACCCCTGCTGATGTTTTTTATCATCATGATCATTTCAGAGGTTGACGGGCCGGATGGTGTCGCCATATTCTCAACTGGCATGCGGTTCAAGGATTTCATTCTGCTGCCTACCCTGGGAGTATCCCAAGCCGTTGCCACAGTCGTTTCGGCAGCCTATGGGGCCCGGGAGTTCGGTAAAATGGAAGTTGCTTTTTACCACGCCCTTAAAATCGGTTTGATATTGACAGGCATGCTGACGGCCATAACATTTGTGCTGGCTCCCCAGATCGCGCTGATTTTCACCTGGGCCAAAGGAGCCGACCGACTGTACGACGGACTGGTTCTGTTTATCCGCATGTTCTCTTTTATATACATGTCGACTACACTCTGGATAACATCCGTCTGCTTTTTTATCGGGATTGGCCGAAGTATCTACGACTTTATGTTCAACTTTCTGAGAACCGTACTGATCGCCATTCCGATGGCCTATCTCTTCGGTTCCTATCTCGGATACGGCCTGCCTGGCATCTGGACAGTCCTGATTCTCGGGATGTGGGTGCAGGGTCTGTTATCACTGGTTCTGGCAAGGGTATATCTGAAGGGGTACCGCGAAAAAAGACCGACTCAAGCCCCTTCTTTGATGACGAAAAAGCACTTTCCTATAACCTAACCTAATTCAGGTTTCCTGACCGGCAACTCTTTTTGAAACACATCTTTCATCTCAGCCCTTTTTTTATTGCACTTAAATAATGCTTTATTGAACAGTACTGTTCAATAAAATTTCTAAATTCTGTTTTATTAGACAACAAAAGGATTGATTTTCTTATTACACGGAGTATTTTCAGGATTTTTATGAAATAACAGATGGTTGTATTCGTGGTAAAGCCACTGAAATTTTAACGAATTACATCACCGAGCCAGAGGGTGGACCCATTGCCTGGAATATTACTTGCTAAAGACAACAGTGGTAAGTGTCATTGAAAAGCGATAACATTCTATAAAACAGAAGTTTAAGTCGCAAGATACTGATAACTAGTAATCAAGAAGCCTAATAATACATGCAGCAAGGTATAATTTTCAATATACAACATTTCTGTTACCACGAAGGACCTGGAATCAAAACGACCTTTTTCTTAAAAGGTCGACTTTTTTTAAGAGGGGGTACTTGGTCAAACGGTTGACCTTAACACTCTTTAATTCTTCAGGTACCAATGACAATAAAGGAGATCTAAACCTTATGTTCACATTCGATCAAAATGAACGGTATCAAATGCCGGCATTCTTTGGTACGTCTCGAAGTCAGTTTGGATCGGCCAAATACAACAATGTAACGAGTATTATTGTTTCCTATCTGACCGATCGGGATAAGTTAGCCAGGTATATTCCCGCCCCTTTTGAGGTTGCGGAGTTGCCGATCATTTCTGTTGCTTACTCATGTAACAAAGAGATCGATTGGCTGGCCGGTCGATGCTATAATCTAATTGGAATCAACGCCGCGGTAAAATTCAATGGAGTAGAAGATCAGTTGGAAGGATATTTGACGCTGGTTATGTGGGAGAATCTGACCGACCCGATTTTAACAGGGCGTGAGTTCCAGGGAATTCCCAAGATTTATGCTGATATCCCGGATCACCAGATTATTAATGGGGAGTGGCGTGTCAATGCCAGTCATTTTTCCAATCGAATCTTATCAATGTCAGCCAAAGATCTTATCGTACCCTCTGACGAAGAGATTGCAGAATCTCAGGAGTCGATGAAGGGAAAGGATAACTGGCTCGGCTGGAAATACATCCCGAGTCCTGATGGTGTTGGTGCTGATGTTAGTTATCCGACCATATTCCCGTCTGGGAATGAAACCACAGAGATTTGGGTCGGGCAGGGAAGTGTTCAATGGGAACATCTGACCTGGGAACAGAATCCAACCCAGTCTCACATTGTCAACGCCCTGGCTGACTTGCCGATTTTGGACTACGTTCATACGACTGTCATCAAGGGCAGTTGCGATCTGGCACCAGAAGGACAAACAGTTCGTGCTCTAAAATAAAAATCCTTGAAAAAGTTGGTGAGAAAACTTCTACTGTAACCGATTTTCGTTGGGCAGAGTGTGGTTTTCGAAGGAGAGATTGTCGATCTGTACTTTCGTCGTGGATACGACTACCTCGTGGTGGATTGGGAAGCAAAAAGCCAAGAGGGGATCGGGACCCTGCTGTCCAAAGGGTCCGAATGGCATACCCTCGGTTTTATGCGCGAGGAAGCTTAATAACTGAAAGAGAATCAATGAGTTTTATAACTAGAGGAGAATCAATGAATGTTGACCTGACTAATCTGTTTTCTATCAAGGGAAAAGTCGCCCTGGTAACGGGAGGATCAAGGGGTATCGGGGAAATGATCGCTGCAGGTTTTTTGGTCCGGGGCGCCAGGGTCTATATCAGCTCGCGCAAGGCAGAAGTATGCGATGCAACTGCCAAACGGCTCAGCGAAATGACGGGTGGTGAGTGCATCTCCCTGCCGGCGGACCTGTCAAACCTTGAGGGGATCAGCTCTCTGGTTGATCGCCTGTCTGAAAAGGAGAGCCGGCTGGATATCCTGATCAACAATGCCGGTGCTTCGTGGGGTGCGCCGCTGGGTGAGTTTCCTGAGAACGGATGGGATAAGGTGATGAACACCAACGTCAAGGGGGTGTTTTTCCTGACCCAGGAACTGCTGCCGTTGCTGCGGGCTTCTGCTACAGCAGACGATCCGGCACGGGTGATCAATATTGGTTCCATCGATGGAATCCAAACCCCCTGGCATGCTACCTTTTCGTACGGTTCTTCCAAGGCCGCTGTCCACCACCTGACCCGCCAGCTCTCCGCTCACATGATCAAGGAACATATTATCGTCAACGCCATCGCCCCGGGTCCCTTTCCCACCACGATGCTGAGCGCCGGTGTGGGATTTGGCGGCAAGACTGAAGGGGATGGGGTCGACTGGGACGCGGTAGGAAAAACGAATCCCAGCAATCGGGTCGGTCGCCTGGAAGATATCGCCGGACTGGCCATTTTTCTCAGCTCAAGGGCAGGATCCTATGTAGTGGGACAGACCATCGTCCTCGACGGCGGCGTAGTGGTAGGTTCGAGATAGAAGCAAAAAAGAGAACCGGTCAGCCATGCTGCTCTGATTCTCTTTTTTTATTTCAGCAAAGAAAACCGAGGACTCTGGACGCGGATATTTTTTTTAAGTCATGTGGTTATGGGATCTGTTGATCCAAATCGATAGAATGTACGGAGAGCGCCATGTCAGAAACAAATCCTTCCAAGGTGATGACGACAGAAGAGGCTGTCAGCCGTTTTGTGAAGGACGGTGATGAGGTTGTTACAGGTAACTACTCGGAAAGCCTGCCGATGGCGCTGATCTGTGAGGTCATTCGCCAGAAGAAGAGGGGGCTGACCTATTACAGTCAGTCGGGGATCTTTGAAGCAGAGATGTTGATTGCGGGAGACTGCGTTGTTAAAATGTTTTCCGCCTTTGTTCATAAATGGGGAGGCAGGGCCGGTGGCAGCATGCTGGAGCGCTATCAGAAAGCCGGTAAGCTGGAGGTCGAAGACTACACCAATTTTACCTACAACGCCATGATGGCTGCAGGAGCATACGGCTACCCCTTTATGCCGGTTCTGCCTGCCATTATGGATACCGATGTCTTTCGCAAACGCGGGTTTTCCGGTGACCGGAAATTCGGGGTGGTGACCTGTCCCTTTACCCAAAAAGAGATTCCTGTGGTACCTGCAGCCAATCCGGACGTCGCCCTGTTACATGTCCAGCGGGCAGACCGTTTCGGAAATGCCCAGCACTGGGGCGGGATTGGTTCAACGGTTCACGCCAGCCTGGCGGCCAGTAAGATCATCGTGACCTGTGAAGAACTGGTGGATCACGAGATCGTTCGATCCAGTCCCCACCATACCATTGTGCCGGGCTTCAGGGTGAACGCGGTTGTCGAAGAACCCTGGGGATGTCATCCCCAGGAGATTCTCGGCCATTACGGTATCGATTACCTGATGTTGGGCCAGATTTCAGCAGCCAATTCCACTGATGACGGGCTGAAACAATGGCTTGAGGAGTGGGTTTATCCGCTGCCGAACCGGGCGGCCTATATTGAACACTACAAGGAGGTCTTCGGCGCAGAAGCGCTGAACCTGATTCGGGCCCGTCCCTATCTCTCTGCTCCAGCCGATTATGGGATCGCGGCAGATTCCGCCTGGGATGCGAACGGTCTCA
>JAOZRE010000381.1 GCA_029940215.1 bacterium
AGACCCAGATCCGGATCGACTTTTCGAATGACCGCTGGGTCTGCGGCCATGGTCGCATAGGACTGCCATCCCACCGGGGCCACCACTATATCACCCACTGCAAAGTCATCAGACTTTGACCCAACCACCTGGCAAACGGTTTCTCCGACCATGACTGCTCCCAGTTCAACTGGCGGCGCATAAGACTTTCTATCATTCATCCGTCCGCGCATATAAGGATCCAGCGAGAGCCAAAGTGTCTTCAGCAGCAGCTCTCCTTCTCCCGGCTCAGTGACAGGAACGGTTTCGATCTTAAAATCATCATCCATGGGCTCACCGTGCGGGCGTTTGTCGAGTAGCACCCTGGTGTTTTGTCGATCTGTCATATTTGTCTCTTTTTATGTGGATTTTCTCATTAACTTCATGAATCCGTGGCCTCTTTAGATTTTTGCATTGGAGAAATAGCGCATGAACTGTGATCGCTCGTATATGACGGGATCCTTTACATTCGCCTGATTCAGTTCTCCCGTTATTTCCTTAATAGAACTGATATTTTTGATGTTCATCCACTCTTCAACCTGTTGGAGCATCTCGTTGATCACCTCGGGTCCTTTCTTGTACAGGATCGTTGCAATTTGAACGGCAGCAGCTCCGGCAAGAATATTCTTCAGGACCGTGTGACCATCATGAATGCCGGTTGTTGCGACCAGATCGCACTTAACCTCATGGGACAGCATTCCGATCCATCGTCTCGGCATTAGATTTTCTTCGGGGCTGCTGAAAATGTCCGCCGATGACAGGGCCATTTTATCCAGGTTTATGTCCGGCTGGTGAAATCGGTTGAACATGATAATAGCCCCGATATCTTGCAGGGAGAGGCTGAAGATCATATTGGCCAGGCCGGTAAAGTAGGACCCTATTTTCACAGACACCGGAACGGTGATATGCTTTCGAACCTCCCTGATGATATCAAAATAGATCTTCTCGATCTCCTCACTTTTCTGCTTGATATTGCCCGGCATGATATATATGTTCAGCTCGAGTCCATCAGCTCCGGCATCCTGCAACCTGCTGGCAAATGAAGTCCATTCGTTGGCAGACGCACAATTGATGCTCGGAATCACCGGGATGGAGACCGCCTTTTTAGCGTTGGATACCAGACTCAGGTATTCATCCAGGTTGTGTTGACGGTTGTAACCGGCAATATAGTCGAGTTCCTCGGTATGAATGCTTTGGTCGCTCTTCAGTGACTCAACCTCCATCAGGATCTGCTCTTCAAACAGCGACTTCAGGACAACAGCTGCGGCACCGTTGGCTTCGAGTTTTTTAATACTCTCCACTGAGTTGGTTAGGCCGCAGCTTCCTGCGATAATCGGGTTTTTCAGACTCAGTCCCATGTATTCAGTCGTTAAATCAGGCATGGCTCACTCCTTTTCCGAAATTGCTTGTTTGTTGTCTATATAGCGGTTCATCTGTCCATGGGCGGACGGTTTACAACGGGGTGATTTCACTCTCTTTCCACTATGGTAACCGAGAAAAAGGAGATTGCCAAATGATTCTTATCCTGTTTTCCGGTTTAAGAACAGCGGGAATTGTCCGCTGTTCTTCGCACAAATCAGTTGGTTTTCAACTGTCGCGGGGTTCTCTCAGCTCCTTTTTCAGGATTTTTCCGATGGGATTGCGGGGCATCGCTTCGATGAATTCCACAAATTTAGGACATTTGTATTTTGCGAGGTGTTCCCGGCAATGTGCTATAATCTCATCCTCCGTGACGGTGGCGCCAGGTTGTGCGACAATAAAGGCCTTAACCTCTTCACCCATGGTACTGTCCGGTACGCCGATGACAGCGGCCTCCATCACAGCCGGGTACTGGTGCAGGATCTCTTCGATATCCCGTGGCAGGATGTTGAAGCCGCCCCGTATAATCAGGTCTTTTTTGCGGTCGACAATGAAGATATAGCCATCCTCATCGATTTTGCCCATATCCCCGGTATACAGCCAGCCATCCCTGAAGGTTTCGGCGGTTTTATCCGGCATGTTGTAATAACCGCTGGAGACGTTAACCCCTTTAACGATGAGTTCTCCTACCTCGTTAACTGGCATCTCTGTACCATCGAGGTCCACAATTTTTACGTCTACGTCTGGCAGGGGTTGCCCGATGGATCCCGGTTTTCGTGGACGTTTTTTATAGTGGGCGGATACGACAGGTGACGCTTCGGAGAGGCCGTACCCTTCGTAGATCTCACAATTGAATTTTTTCTCGAAACCTTTCAGCATCTCCACTGGTAGCGGAGCTGATCCACTGGCGCACTCCTTCATGCTGGTGAGGTCATATTTATCAACGATATCCGGGGTATTTAGGAATATCGAAAAAATAGCCGGGACACCGGCAAATCCAACGATTTTATGCTTTTCGATCAACCGGCAGGAGGTTTCCAGGTCGAACCAGGGAATCATCACACTCAGGTTAGGGTACATAAATCCCAGATTCATCATGGTCAGACCGAATGAGTGGGACAGGGGTAGCACGAATAGTCCGACGTCCTCTGGAGGGCGGTCCGGATCAAGTTTGAAGCTACTGACGGCGTTGCCATACAGATTCCGGTGGCTCAACATGACCCCCTTGGGAACACCGGTAGTTCCGGATGTATACAAAATAACAGCATTGTCATCATCATTGATGGTCAAACCGGTGTATTCCTCGGATCGGCCGTTCATCACGCTGCTGAGCGTGATGGTGTCCGGTAGCTCCTGCTCCTCGATGATAACCACGTTTTTCATACTCTCAATCCCATTCCTGGCCTGGTTCACACTATCCAGAAATGCGGCACTGGTGATGATGGTTGAGGCTTCAGAGTTTTTCATGATGTGCCCGATCTCTTTGGGACCCAGCAGAAAAATTACGGGGATGATGATGGCACCCGCTCTGAGAATACCCTGATAGCTGATTAGTACCTCAGGGGAGTTCAACATCATGACCAGCACCTTGTCCCCAGGCTTGATACCGAGATCAATCAGTCCGTGGGCCAGTTGATTGGCTTTTTTTATCAAATCCAGGTTGGTATATTTCGTGTCCTCGTACACCAGTTTGGGGACCTCCCCAAATTTATCGATATTCTGATTGGCCAGCTCTACCAGATTCATATTGCTCCCTGCTTGATGTTGACAATAGATCGAACCCTGTTCTGCGATGGCAACCTCGGCCACCGTGAAAAAAGGTGAGATGATTGAAATGGGTACAAGGCGCAGCTGTTGATTGATCACTGCACCAGCTCCTGCTTTTCAGATTGCGCCTGATTTGTCAAATGAAAGTGCTGACAGAGGGAAAGAACAGGGTTTGTCAATTGTCGGAACGATTCCGGCAAAGCAGGCCGATAAAATTACTCTATGGACCCAACCGCATTTTTACTGTGCAGATTGTGTATTTCGTGCTACGATTCTTCTATTCAGGTCGAGACCATTTTGCGGGAAAATGAGATATCCGGCAAAGCCGGGGGAAACTATTGAAAAATCAACATGGAAAAATCCAGAATACTGATCGTTGAGGATGAGGTCATCATTGCCATGGAGGTCAAAAGTTACTTGATGTCCATAGGGTATGAGATCACCTCGGTTGTCAGTACGGGAGAGAAAGCGATTGAAAAGGCGGAGGTGGACAACCCCGATATTGTGCTAATGGATATCAGGATCAAGGGGGAAATGGACGGGATAGATGCAGCAGAGATGATCAGGTCCCGATTCGGAATCCCGGTTATTTTTTGCACAGCCTACCTGGATGAAGAGCGGATCGCGCGTGCCAAGATTACCATGCCCTTCGGGTATGTTTTAAAGCCAATCCAGGAACAGGATCTGAAAATCACCATTGAGATGGCACTGTACGTTTCGAAGGTTGAAAGTGCGCGCAAGATTGCTGAAAAAAAGGTGCAGGAGAGTGAAGAAAAGTACCGGATAGCGTTTGAGATACAATCTGATTCAATCACTATCACCCGTATGGATGGTCTGTATATTGATATAAACCCCGGATTTACCAACCTGACAGGGTATACGCGTGAAGACGTCATTGGGATATCGTCAAGGGATATTCATATCTGGGTCAAGCCGGAAGATCGTGATGCACTACTTTCGGAGTTGAAACGATCGGGTCGTGTGGAAAATATGGAAACCACTTTCAGATGCAAAGATGGCTCTTACGTCATCACATTGATATCCGCAAGTATCATTGATTTGAATAATGAGCCCCATATCTATCTGTTTACAAAGAATATTACCGATCGCGTGCAGGTGGAAGCGAAACTGGCTGCCAGTGAAAGGAAGTTCAGGAAGATTTTTGAAAATATCCAGGTCCCATATCTTGAAGTGTCCCTTGACGGAATAATGCTTGAGGTCAGTCCCTCTGTTGAACGGTACCTGAAATATACGAGGGAGGAACTGATTGG
>JAOZRE010000382.1 GCA_029940215.1 bacterium
CCCCCTGCGAGAGCGTCTTCCAGAACGATCGTGACAGAATTTCCGGTATTGGCTACGATTAAAGGAAATCAGGCGATGATCTCCGCACTCACCACCTTTGAAACTCAAAAATGCGAGTACGACTGCACCAGCTAAAAGCCCCGTTAGACTATAAGGAAACCGATTTAATTTCTATCATAGTGACGCAACTAGGTTGTACCGATCAGTCGGTATCAGGCTTAAAAGTGGTGCGTCGTTCCATTGACGCGCGGCAAAGGGGAAAGGCACCTTGTTTTGTGCTATCCGTTGAAATGACAGTTCTGGACCAACGACTATCCAGGCGTGCCAAACAGTTGCTGGAAGTTGTGGTTGAAATGCCATCCCCCCAGTCCTCCCCGACGCACTCCATCATACTCGGGCAACGTCCCCAACCGGTTGTTGTCGGAGCAGGCCCCGCAGGTCTGATGGCAGCCGTCGCATTGGCAGAGGTCGGACTAAAGCCGTTGCTTTTCGAGAGAGGAGAAGCGGTCAAAGAGCGACGGGAACGCGTTAAATCATTCTGGAAGGATGGTAACCTGAACGAAGAGAGCAATACACTTTTTGGCGAGGGGGGCGCCGGTCTGTTTTCGGATGGCAAACTCACATCACGAAGTAAAGATCGTCCGCGATTGCGACGCTTCTTTGAAACCCTGATCCGATGCGGTGCGCCGGCTGATATTCTGATCGATGCGGAACCTCACCTGGGTAGCGATCAACTCTCTGAAATCGTCCCCCGCTGGCGTGCACTCATCACTGAACTGGGCGGGGAGGTCCGGTTTAATCACCGGCTGGAACAGGTTGAGACAGCAACAGGCTCCTTATCGGCCATCACCGTCAGCGGACAGCGGATACCGGCCGACCACTGTGTAATAGCAACCGGTCATAGTGCGCGGGATATATACAGGATGCTGGCTGATAGTGAAATTCCCCTGGAATCCAAGCCCTTCGCCATTGGAGTGCGGCTGGAGCTTCCCCAGCAGGCGATCAATCAAGCTCAGTGGAAACAGTGGGCGGATCACCCCAGGTTAGGCGCTGCCAGCTTTCGGCTAACCCGCAGGGAGGAGATGGGGTTTCGTCCCTGCTACACCTTTTGCATGTGCCCGGGGGGGATGGTTATCTCGTGTGCATCATCTCATGGCATGCTCACCACCAATGGGATGAGCATGTTCCATCGCAATACCCCATTCGGAAACGCTGCCTTTTTGGTCCCGGTTCGTCCCGAAGATATTCCCCTCAGCAACGATGGTGAAACAGCCGTTCTGGATGGTTTCAAGTTCCAGGAAAACATTGAGCAAGCGGCATTCAAGCTGGGCGGTGGCGAATATGGGGTTCCGGCCTGTCGTCTGGACGATTTTCTCAATGGCACCAACCCTTCGCCACTGCCGGAAAATCGATCACTGCAAAATGCTGTCCCGCTCGATATTCGTCAGATTCTGCCTGCTTACATCTGTGATACGCTTGCACATTCAATTCCCAAAATGCTCAAGCAGTTATCCGTCTCCTCTTATGAGGAGGTGCTACTTTATGCTGCTGAAACCCGGAGTTCCAGTCCGATACGGATTCCCAGAAACAAGAATGGATATTCCACCGGGGTTTATGGACTGATTCCCTGCGGAGAAGGAGCCGGCTATGCAGGTGGAATCGTGAGTGCAGGGATTGATGGCGTGAAGGCGGCAGAGACGGTCATACGCTCTTTTACAAAATCCTGACCAGGTGTGGTTTATGACAGATAAGCCAAGCGAGTGTTTCTCATTGGCGTCATAATAAACATGACGCCAGTCGAGTCCCGGTGGGGGCACCATACATACTTAATTCTGCTTCTATCAATCTTCTATTACTTATTACATTGCCCCTTGAATAAACCATATTTTTCCAACATCCCTTCCGCCTCCGACCATTCTTCTATTTCTTTGGTACTTATTTCATGAGATTTCGCAACAAGAATTGCCTGTTCCAGGGACTGTTTATCATCCCAGTAATAGTAAGCCGCAAGCCTATCCATCACGCACTGGGTCGGTGTCAGCAATTTTAGAAAACCCGATTCGGTTTCTATTTCGTTAAAGTGCACTAAGGGCGTGTTTCCGACTGCAACCGGGGGTGATGGGAACTCCACATAGAAATCTGTTTGTGGATGCACATAATATCTGCCTTTTGTTTTTTTAAATCCAATTTTGGCTAATGATTCAGAAATTCTGGAAACAGGCGTATGGGAAATGAAATCCAGATCAAACGATTCATAAGCATTCTCGGTGTATATTGAAACCACGGCTCCACCAGTCAGAACGGCATCAATTCCATCCTCCCTAAGATGGGAGCATACAATTAAGGCGACATCCTTCAATGATGATTTACCTGTTATGTCACTCATAATGGTTTACCTGTGCGTCGAGGCCTAGTTCTTTCTTTGAAATATTTAGATTTCTCAGCTTCGGGTAGATATTGAAACGCCTTTTGCAATAGAGCGAGCAGTTCTGATAAAAATGGATACCTCGGATTCCACGTAAATATTCTCGTCCTTCCTTCCAAAAAACTTACAAGAATCCCCGCTTCCTCAAACTTTATCAGCTGTTTTTGAATGGCATTTAAAGACAATCCAAATATGGTTGATATTCTGGCTGCATAACCTTTCTCATAAGCTAACATATAATAAAGCACCATTTCTGCGGATCTACTTCCAAATAGCTTGTGTAACATGGAAACCTGTCTTAGGGGTTTTATCACCTATATTATTGGTTATATAACCTACAATATAGATTTATGACAGGATTGTCAAAGAATGTTTAAGAAACAGGGTGCCAGTCGAGTCCTGGTGGGGCACCATGTAATCGTAAATTAGCCATCTGAACCATGAAAATAGCGAACAACAAATCATCTATCAGCATCAGCATTAGTGCACTTGACAACCTGCTATTCGTCTAATAATATCCATGTATATCAAAAATACAGGTTTATGATATGCATGGTTATATCCCCAGGTTGGCAGAAAACGAAATATCCAGAGCTCTTTCCCGCTCCCCTGCAGTCGCAATTCTTGGCCCCCGGCAATGCGGCAAATCAACGACTGCCAAGGTGTTACTGGAGAGCACTCCCTCGATTTACCTTGATTTACAAGATCGTGTTGACCGCAATAAGCTATTGGAACCGGAGCTTTTCTTCGATCATTATCGGGATAAACTGATCTGCTTAGATGAGATTCAGCGGTTACCTGAATTTTTTTCTGTTCTTCGTTCAGAGATCGATAAAGACAGAAGACCGGGACGTTTTTTAATTTTGGGGTCAGCATCCCGTGAACTTATAAAACAATCATCCGAATCTCTTGCAGGCCGTATTGTCTATATAGAGCTGACACCGTTTTTACTGAAAGAGAGCGCCGATGTATCATCATGGTCCTATGTTTGGCTTCGAGGAGGTTTCCCGGAAAGTATTCTTTCAGACCTTAACCAGGACAGTTTTGACTGGCGTCTTGATTTCATTCGGACATTCATGGAACGCGATATCCCGAATCTGGGTTTCAATATACCCGTTCCGGTGATCGAACGTTTATGGACGCTGCTTGCACACAATCACGGACAAACAATCAATTATCACAAAACGGCTGCAGCCGCTGACATTTCAATTCCGACGTTGAAAAAATACCTGGCAATCATGGAACAAACGTATATGATTCGCTTTCTTCTGCCAGCTGAAGCGAACCTGAAGAAACGGTTGGTCAAGGCACCCAAGGTATATCTAAGGGATAGCGGGATTCTTCATGCCCTACTTGATATTGAAACATACGATTCGCTGTTGGCAAATCCGATTGCAGGTGCATCTTGGGAGGGATTTGCAATTGAAAATATTATCGCAGAACATGGGCGTTGGAAGTCATCTTTCATCCGCACTTCCAATGGGGCCGAAATAGATCTGCTACTGGAAAAAGGCAGCCGCCGTCGAATTTTCGAATGTAAGTTATCAAAGGCGCCAAAACCATCACGGGGATTTCATGAACTGCTTGATTCGATACAGCCCGAATCAGCATGGATCATAGCCCCTGTTGATGAAGTATATCAGGTTAAGAAAGGAATAAATGTCTGTTCCCCAACCGCAGCACCCTCTGTAAAAAACTGAAAAGAGCCCGATTTGGGCTAAACTGAAATTGCCAGGTAATCTTACCTGACCGGATTTTTCGTGTACCTGCCCGGTTTTGCCTGCCTTTAGTCGCTTTTCGATGGCAGCTCGACAAGTGATATTTTTGTTAAAACACTTCGATGTTTGCGGTACATACAATAGTATCGCCTCCTACCTGTCAGGGAACGCTTTCATTGCGTCCGATCTTCCCCACTTCTACTTATTAACCCGTTTGTGGATTTCAGTTCTGCGTTCTCGTTCGAATGCAATTTTGACGCAGTACAACGTC
>JAOZRE010000383.1 GCA_029940215.1 bacterium
CACCCCTTCAACTAGATGCCAGACAAGGTGTTTTTCCAGTCGTTTTACGATAAAATCCTCCTGCTCCTCGGTCAGGTCAAAATAGCTGTCAACCCGAAACCGCAGCAGGTAGTCAATCTGCCCATACCACCAGCTGATGCCGCACCCGGAGATGGTAAACACGATAACTGCCAGGAGAAGAACCCGCCGTTTCAAGTTCAAATGATGGTTGAGTCGCCCGGCAATTGCCTGTACCTGACCCCTGATATTTCTCTGTTGCGTCATGACAAATTCCCTGCGGAAAAGAGTTTAGCTACCTGTCTCTTATTTTCTCCCAGCTCCAAACTAAAAGCAATGTGCAAACGGGTTATCCTGTATAACGGTTACATAACCGTCGAGGCCATACCCAATGAAAAGATCAGTCAGTATAAATCGTTTGCGTCAGTGCTGATATCCCCTTACAATAATCATCGATAACATACCGCGAACAACAGGAGAAAGTACCCATGTCAAAAATCACCCAGGAAGCTGTCGATTTTGCAATTGCCAACGGGCTGGTAAAATACAATGCCGGTTATCAGTTGACCCACGCCCCTTTCAGCCTGACACCCTGCGCCATCAGCCATCAGCTGCTGCAGCGCATGGCTGAGCTCACACCGGTTTTTAACGCGTTGTGGTTGAAGATTACGAACAACAGTGCCTTTCTGAGAGAGGGACTGGAGAAAACCGCCCGCACAGATGATTTTGTGAGACAACTGCTAAATCTGCTTCCATCTGACGACTCAGCTGCAGGGGCACAACAGATGCTGATCTCCCGTAACGACTTTCTCCTGGCCGATGGGGATGGCAACCAGGACCCGATTCCCAAGCAGGTGGAGTTCAATACCATCTCCAACAGCTTCCTGTCCCTCTCCAGGCAGATTGCGCTACTGCACCGGCACCTGAACCTCAGGGGCATGCTGGACAACGCGCCTGTGGGCAACGATCCCCTTGAAGCTTCAGTGGATGCAATGGCAGCCGCCATCGACGCATATGACCATCCCGATGCCTGCCTCCTGATGGTCGTGCAGGGCCGGGAGCAGAACATTTTCGACCAGCGGGCCATCGAGTTCAGATTACTCGACAAGTACAGGATTTCGACCGTTCGCCTGACCCTGGAAGAGATCTCAGAACAGGCCACCCTGCGAGAGGGGCACCTGGTCATTGGCGGCCGGGTGGCAGCCCTGACTTATTTCCGGGCCGGTTATACACCGGATGATTATCCAGGTGCCAGCAGTTGGAAGGCCAGGGAGTTGATCGAAGCCTCCACCACCATCACATGCCCGTCAGTCGCCATGCAGTTGGCAGGAGCCAAAAAGGTACAGCAGTTGCTGAGCAGACCCGACACCCTCAGGATGTTCGTCGATGAGTCCTTTTATGAGCAGATCCGGGAAACATTCGTGGGGCTCTATACACTCGACGATACCATTGGTGATGAATCCGCCAGCGAAACGGCCTGCCGAACACCTGAACGTTTTGTGCTCAAACCGCAGCGGGAAGGAGGAGGCAATAACCTGTATGGCGAAGAGATGACGCAGAAGCTCCGGTCAATGTCTGAAGGGGAAAAGGACGCCTACATCCTGATGGAACGGATTGAAGCCATGGTCACGCCCTCGGAACTTGTCGTGGAATCAACCAGCGAGAACCTGCCATCCATCAGCGAAATTGGCCGTTACGGTCTTTGCCTGGCGGAAGGGAAACAAATCATTGAAAACCGGGACCTGGGCTACCTCGTCAGAACCAAGTCGGCCGATCTGGACGAAGGTGGCGTCTGCGCCGGATACGCCTGCCTCAACAGTCTCTGCTTGACTGAGTAAGGCTACGACCGCTTGACGAAGGTGATGTCGTCTGTGTGGAAGGGATACTCGCCCCGGCTGCGATCAGCCAGGAAGCGTTCGAGACAGACCCGGATCACCTTGAAGGCCATCTCATCCCAGGGAATGTCAGATTCCTTGAAGAGTTTGACCTCCAGGCTTTCAGTACCACCACGGAAGTCGGTGTGGAGGAGATCGGTACGAAACATCATGTAGACCTGGTTCACCGAGGTCAGGTTGTACAGACCATAAGGGATCAGCTCACCCGTTTCAGCTCCGGCCTCTTCGGTCGTCTCTCGCCGGGCACCGTCAGCCACCGTTTCGCCGTTTTCAAGGTATCCTGCTGGCAGGGTCCATTTTCCCAGCCGAGGTTCGATGGCACGTCGCACCAGCAGAATCTCATCCTTCCAGACCGGAATACATCCCACCACCATTTTCGGGTTTTCATAGTGGACGAAACCACAGCTCTGACAAACAAGCCGTTCGCGGTCCTCATCCGGCGGATAAGCGGAGGTGACCTTGCTCCCGCATTTGTTGCAGAATTTGATCATTGTTTCCCGGTTTCGCTGTTTAGATTTCCTGGGGCTGCTGTTTCTGTGTATGAATCAAAGAGTAGCTGATTCCTTCCAGTGCTTTTTTCTCGCTGCTGAAGACGGGTATTCCGGCCTTCAAATATTGACGCCTGATCTTTCGATAGGTGCTTTCCGTATCGATACACTCCTCTGCATGCGCCCGGTTCTGAATAACCATCACAATATCCTTGCCGGTCTCCGCTTTCAATGGCAGCAGCTCAGCAAGTAATTTTTCAAAGTATTCGACTGTTGAAGGCGCCTTGAGACCATTAAAACGGGTATGGGTCCGAATCGTCACGTCAAGGGGATGAAGCAGGGATATCATCATAAAAACATCGATGGGTTCCCGGATCAGGGTTTCCCTGATCAACGACACCACAGCCTTCAGCGGCAGTGTCGGCGCCGCCATATCAATCGGATTTTTAAAACTGGAACCGGGTACCGGCAGGATCGATCCCAGCTTTCTCTGGGTCTTATCCGAAAAAACCGGAAGCTCGAGCCCAAGGCTGTATGCCAGGTCCGAAGTATATACCCCGATAGCACCGCCACCGCCCATCACACCGATCTTACGCCCCGGCTTGTTGAGAAAGGTCAGGATGGACAATGAATCCATCATCCCGTCAAGATCCTTTACCGCAATCACACCCGCCTGTTTCATAGCACCTTTCCAGATATCTGTCGAACCGCCCAGAGAGGCTGTATGACTCATGGTCATCCTGGCACCAAGCGGCGTCAACCCGCCTTTCCAGATCACCACCGGTTTTTTTGAAGCGGCGTATCTGACCGCCTCCATGAAACGACGCCCATCTTTTACCCCTTCCAGGTAGGCCCCGATCGCTTCGGTCTCTTCATCATCCGCCAGGTAATTCATCAGCTGGATCGCATCAAGGTCAGCACCATTGCCGTAGGAAAACACCTTGCTCATGCGAATTCCGGTCGCTTCAGCCTCGTGAACGAAATCATTGGCCATACCACCGCTCTGGCAGATCAGCCCCACGTTTCCTGGTTCCTTTGGATAGTTGGCACCCGGCAGCAACGTTATTCCGCCCCGGGGACAATGAATACCAAAACAGTTCGGGCCAACCGTCAACAGCCCCTGGTGGGCTATTTTCTCTATCTCGTTCTGGATCGCTCTGCCCTCCTCTCCGATTTCGGCAAAGCCGGAAGTCTGAATCGTCACGCCCGCCACACCGTGGGCCAGGCATTCCCGCATCACGTCCGGCACAGCCTGTGCTGGCACCGCGATGATCGCCAGATCCACCGGGCCATCCACATCACCCAGGCTGCGGATGATCTTGATGCCACCGACTTCATCCCCCTTTCTTGAGATGGGATACAGTTTTCCCTTAAATCCATAAAGTATATGACTGACCAGTATCGAATTGGCAAAACCACCAACCCGTGTCATTCCCCCGAAAATGGCGATCCCTCTTGGATGGCACATTCGGTTGATTTGTTCTCTGACGCTTTGATTCATAACCCTGCCTTCATGTGTCTGATGGTGTCATGTTGCTGGAAATGATTAAAAATCGAGCTTCGATCTCCTATCTTCTGCCCGATAGCCCCAATAAATAGCATAATCAGAGCAGAATTTCAGGATCGAAAGCAGTCAATCATTGATCAGGATATTGTTTTTCCAACCTTCACTCAACGCTCGATGCAAGGCAGACAGGCCATCAGCCGTCTGTATCCGACGGAAAAGACAGTGGAAAACCTGTTTTCGTCAGGGGATAGTCAATATATTGATTATAACTGATTTGCAACTTTAAAGGAGAAAATGGATCAAGAGCTGTTTTCCAGTTTTTTCCGGTTTTCTCAATGTAAGTAATGTTCTGGGCGCTGAATACGTTTCGTGCCATATACTGAACAATAGCTTCCCTCCCCTTCCTGTCATCCTTTTTTATCCGAACACCGTTATCGACACTGAACCCCGAGTGTTTCCAGGTGGACAATTTATTTCTGTTTTAAAACCCCGTCCTTTGGGCGGGGTCAGAGACATTCGGCT
>JAOZRE010000067.1 GCA_029940215.1 bacterium
CCTCATAAGCAATCACCAAATGGGATGACAACCAATGACGAAACAGACGAAAAAACTGATATCTCTTTTAGAATCTAACATTTAACAGAAACAATCGATTTTAAACAATCAAAAATCGCCAGAAAGAGCGTTGAATGGTGATGGATTGCAGGCAGACATCGCTCTAGGATTTGGTCATTTGACAGGTTTGCATGATCTGTAAAATAGCCATATCTTAGGGGTGACGAGTGAAATTATTTTTCAATAAGGAAAATTCTCAACAGATCACCTGATACGGATAGTTATGGAAGATGGATTCAAAGAGATACCCAACCGGTTCGAGGGCAACTGTTTTGGGTGTAGCCCCAATAACCCCATTGGTTTGCAGATGCGATTCTGGTGGGATCAGCAGACGATGCGCTCAAACCTTGTTGTTCCAGAACATTTGTGTGGTTGGAGCCGTTTGATTCATGGCGGGGTTATTTCGACCATACTGGATGAAGTGATGAGTTGGGCTGCCATCTATTCAAGCCAACAGATGGTAATGACCAAAACCATGACAATTGATTTCCTCAACCCCATTCAGATCGGTGATGAAATCATCGCGGAGGGTCGGGTGAAGGAGATCAAGAGCAGGCATGAATTGATGACTGAGGGTGTTATCCTTAATGCAGATAACCAGGTCTGCGCGAAGTCTACCGGCTATTTCGCGACTTTTTCCCAGAAGGTTGGGAAAAGGCTGGGAATTGTCCACCCAGAGACGCCCGACCCTTTTAAATCAGCTACAAGCTCATCTTGAACAGGTGGCCAGATATGAGAAGAAATTTGATGCGATGGATAGGCGAGGCTTTTTCGATCCTGATTCTCCTCCTGGTCACTATCCAGCCCGCCTGTGCCGAGAAAAACACAAAAGGGTTGACCACCGTCTCCTTCGGTAATTATATCGAACATCACGGTGATGACGATGTGAGTGGGGCTACGCTGTCGATTTCCCATAAGCAGTTTTTAACCGAGGCGTGGGCCTGTTTTATTCAGATTGGAAACGGAACAGCTTCCGGGGAGCATGCTAATTCTGATGGGTCCACTTCGACGATTAACTCCAGCAGAACCTCCCTGAGTAGCGGGTTTAGTTGGCACTATGTGACGAAAAACAAACTGGTGATCCCTTACATTGGATTTGGCTTGTCAATTCACAGGTATCGCTATGACTTTGAGTATACTGACAGCGAAATCGGCCAGGCTTCGGGAACCGGTTATGGCCCATTATTCACAGCGGGAGCCAGAATTGCAATTGCCAGCCATCTTCTGGTGATCCCCGGCTACAGGTTTGAGCAGATTTACCTAACGGCAGAGAACGGAGAACAAAAAACTGTGACCTCATCTGGCTTGATGCTGGCTCTGTTAATTCGCTTTTAGAATGGTGGTTACCAAGTCTATAGGCGATCTTGCATGCTGTTCGGCTGGAGACTGGGATGGCCAACTGGATCTACTTGATATAGAACCCTACGGCATGAGGATAGCAATTGAACACAGGTTGTTGCTAAGGGGGGAATTGGCACCGAGGATGACGAAACGGGTGTTCCCGTTAATGTTGCTTCGGTTCTTGGATTGGCTTAGAGTAGGTCCATGCAGAGACAACGCTTCGTGCCGCATCAGATGAACCGTAAGGCTAAACCAATCACACTGACTTCATCAACAGCACTAGGAGATATGACGGATCATATCTCCTGAATACCATTGATCGGGAAGTGGCAGGTGCCAATCGATCTTTCCTAGTTGACGGAGTCTTTCAGGTTTTTTCCTGGCTTGAATTTGACAACTTTTTTTGCAGGAATCTTAATCGTTTTACCGGTTTGGGGATTTCTTCCCTTTCTAGCGGCTCTCTTCACAACCGTGAATGTTCCAAAACCGACGAGTGTCAGGTTTCCGTCACCTGACAGACCTTCGCGGATTCCTGCCAATGTAGCGTTCAAAAGTTTTTCTGCCATTGCCTTGCTAACATCTGCATCACCTGCAATTTTCGCGATCAATTCGGCTTTATTCATATATGCTCCTGAATGTTCAATTCCTGATAATGGATTTAAAGGATAAAAAGTTCTAAACACGTTTCCAAACAACGTTATCATCAGTAAGTCACAAAATTATATAATGTCAAGACTTTCCTCGATTTTTTCCTCCGTTTTAAAAAAATTTGATAAATTTACCAATATCTCGCAAAGGTTATATGGGCGCAGCATAGCTGGCAGCGACAATAAATAACATAAAGAAAACAAATAGATACCTATTAGCATAACCGCTCAGCTCACTATTTTCGGTGCTTTTAGAGGGACAGTCAAAAAAACTGGTTGGGATTTAAAAAAGTCTGATCTATATTGATTGAAAACTGCGGATTCCCGTATTTTTCCGGGAAAATTCCAGGGGAAGATATCAAACATGAAATATTTCGTTTTTTCCGATCTGATTCGGTATCCAGGTTTCGTTACCTGAAAGAGTATACGATTATTGGTCCAGTCAGAGACTATTAACGCATTGTGGTGGAACTGCAAGGCTTCAGGAGATGAAAATCAATATGTCAAAAAAGGCTGTCTTGGTGGTTACAGGGATTGCCCTGATATCTCTTTCAGTTGCCTTCTGGTATGGAGGGCAGAGAAAGTGGGAGTTGATGATGATCGGACCGAATTCTGATGGGACCTCATCCGCTTCAGCTGTTCTGGAGGAGAAACTGAAAGAATCCCCGGATGACCCGATCCTTAAATACAACCTTGCCCATTTCTATTTTCGTCAGAGCCGTTACAAGGATGCTGAGAAACTACTGCTGGAGATTCTCAGTGCACCCGGCCCTGACAATGAAGTGATTGAAAAGGCATCTTTTAATCTGGGGAATACCCTGTATCGCGAAGGTGAAGCTACGGAACAGCTCGAAGTCTCTTTCACCCTTCTTAAAAAGAGCCTGGAACAATATCGCACGGTTCTTGATCTTGAAAAGGAGCAGCAACGGTTCACAGGTCAACAGTCAGATATGGATGAAGACGCCAGGTACAACTATTCGCTGGTGAAGATGCGGCTCAAGATTCTGGCGGATCAGATGGAGAAGGAGCGGAAAAAAGAGGAGCAGAAAAAGGCGCTTTTTGTGCTCCTGAAGGATCTATTGGGCCGGGAAACGCAAATCAGGTCACGGCTGGCGGCATTGGGTTTAACGGATAAACCAGATCAGCACCAAGCTGAACGTCGGTCGCTTCTCAATCTACAGGTCCAGAATCTTGAACTGCTAAAGACCATTAAAGGGAGAATCAAGGATCTGCTTCAGCCTAAAGCCTCGCAGAACCCCTCTGCCCCGACCATTTGAACCCCACTACTGCGGATCGTATTTCACGAAAACAAAGCGGTTTCCTGAAACCTCTTTTGCGCTCATTTTGATTTTATAGTTTTTGGCGGCGCGGCGGATTTTGCGTCTGAGACGGCTTTTACTCATAGTTGAGAAGTACTCTATTTTAGCCAGACCCGGGGTTATCTGCAGCTCGGAGAGTTCCTGGAAACCTTCCAGATTCTCGAGGGCATCCAGGATGAGATCTGTTTCATCTTCGGTAAAGTTCTGGAGAGTGATGAGATAGCTGTTTCCGATATCACCAACCGATTCGTAATGTGCGACAATGTTCTTAATGGCCTCTTGTGCAGCAGCCATGCCGGATGTTGCGCTGGCCTTTGCAAGGGCATTGTTCCAGTCATAACTGCCGGCTTTTGCATTTGTCATCTGTTTTTTGTTGATTCTGACATTGGAGATTAAGCGAGCGGTTGAGACATCGTAAGTTTTCATATTCAACGTGACTTTTGCAGCGGAGAATGCCTGACTTGAAAAGGGGCTTTTTTTGCTGGAGATGATTTCAAATTCGGTCAGAATATCGACCTGTTGTTCATCTGCAATTTTCTTCCACGCGGCTTTTGTGCCCCCTGTCTGACTGATTTTATCAGAAATATATCCCAGGGAGCGCTGATCGAAAATGCGAAAGCCTGCACTGTTGAATTTGGAGGGGATGGTTGACATGGCGGCTCTTACGGCAGCATGGTCAACTGGTAACGCTTCTGGATGCTCCGGATGGTAGATGACCATCAAGCGCTTGTTTCCCATCTTCTTATGCAGAATCCGCAATTCACTCAGCTTGTCCTTGAGCTGTCCGGTGGCAACTTCAGCTTCTATCTCAATATACCAGACACCATTGGCTTTCTCGTCTCTGATGGGCTGATACTTTTTCACAAACCCCTGAGCGCTTGAATAGACTTCATCCTGGATAACGGTCCAGTTCTTAACCGTGGTTTTGGAATCCAGCAGAACCCCGACGCCCTGTTTGACTGCATCACGCAGCGCATTTCTCAATGCCTGATTTCTGGCCGACCCTTCGTTGTTGTTGAAAATCTTGGCCTGGCCTTTGCCAATGACCTGCTGTCTGATGCCGTCTGTGGCGTAGCTCCAGGCAGGTAAGATAAAAAGGGCTGCCATAAGCATGATAATCGGTAGGTACTGACGTTTTCTGTTCACCGTTTTCTCCGCTTTTTCGTTAGTGGGTTCTGTAAGTGTTGGTACCAGCTATTTCCTGGCAATTCTCTTCGTTTAGCGTTCCTGACGAGTCGACTGTCGATCCAGGAAACGGAGCCAGGGGGTTTTAAGGTGTTTTATTCTTGAGTTTGTTTTGGTCGATTTGTTGCTGTTGTCGTTTCAGGTATGGGTCCAGTGGCCATAAAACTCGGGGTTTAAGCAGTAGCTGGTTATTGTCCTCAAAGTTTCTTATGGTATGTGGTGCCGGTCCATCTTTCAATTCTACTGGTTTTATATCCGTTTTAACAACAGAAACGCTTTTCTTATCCGGTTTGGGATGTCGCTGCGTTTCCAGCCAGGTCTGGACACTATTTCCCCACGCCTGAGCATATTTCAGTTTCTGTCGTATTCGATTGGCGGAGGAGAACATTTCTGCCGCTTTCCACCACTCTTTTTTAAGCTGGTATGCCACGCCAAGGTTATAGTATGTACTGGCTCGGTTCACGAGATAAACATCTTCAGGCATATTTTTATCGGGTGAGAATAGGATAATCTTCCAGATCCAGATAGCTTCATCCAGCTTACCCGCTTTTGCGAATCGGATACCTTTTCGAATACGGAAGTTGCCAAAATTACGAACCTTTTTGGCAAACCAGTCGAAAGCAAGCCCTTTTTCATACTGAATAGCGCTCATCTCTTCTTCAACAGACAGAAATGAATCCAGCATGTTGAAAATTAGCATTTTTGTAAGCCTGTCGAGCTCAATCTGGCTGTCAGGCCGATTGTTGATTGCTTCTTCCCCTATATATATCTGTTGAAACGGTTGTGAAAATTGACGGGTTACCAGACGTAACCCCGTTTGGGCTTCAAACAGATTCACCTTCAGACTGACAATGGCATTCGTACGTTTGATGGTATCTCCCGCTTTGATTGAACCGGCAGGATAGTCATTCATATCACTGACTTTTTCATCCACTTCCCAGATATTGTAGTCAATGACATCAATTCGCAGGACCCCTAATTGAGTCAAATCATTGGGAAGTAACTCCATAAATGAAAAGTTTTTTTGCTCGGAGGCTGCGCTGAAAAATATGTCCTGGACCTCTTTAGCCTTTTGTCCACTGAAGTTTTGGATATATATTCGGCTGATTTTAGACGCCTTTTTATGGTTAGCTCCTTCAGACGTTTCTTCAGGGGGCGGCTTTTTGAAAAATGGGATGTTAAATGGAATATATTGGCAGCTGGAAACGGATAAAAGTATCCATCCGATAAGGAAAGATCTCTTAACTGTTTGTAATGATTTTGAATAAAAAGAATGCATGATTCCGAGGTAACAGATATCAAAAATGGTGCAACAAGAAATATGCCGGTAATCCAGTAAAAAACGTCGGTCTAAAACCAAACAAGGTCTACACGATTATATTCTGAATTAAAGCAAAGTTGATACCATTAATCAGTTTTCGAAACTGTTGAAACCAAGGGGTGTAGGCGGAATTGTACAGATCATCCATGTATGAGGGGATATAGCCTTCGACGACAAAATAGATGGCGAGGCAGACCAGAACGCCCTTGAGCAGTCCCATCAGACCGGCGAGAATGCGACTGGGGATATTCGGTCGCTGACCGACTGACATCAGTCGGACCAGGGTGGACAGAATGATACCAATGATCAATCCGACGGCAAAAATCGCAAGGTAGGTGATGACTTTTGCCTGTGCATAGTTCTCAATATATTGCAGGGTTATGCTCAGATAACGTTCGTGAAACTGCTCGGCAGCCACGTAGCCAATGACGATCCCGATGGTTGAAAGCAGTTCTCTGAGAGAACCTTTTGAAAAACTGAGAAGCAGAAAGACGATAATCAGGATTGAAAATATAAGGTCAAAAAAATTCATTGGGTGATTTGCCGTGGATAGGGTTGTGAAAAGCGACTTAGTATCTGTTTTTTCTCTATTTCAACACTGCTAAAAATGCAACCTCTTTTTTGCAGTTTTTCGAAAAAGTGGTAGTTTGAATCTGTTGGGTTGCGATCAGAAAATTTCTATATGACAAAAATAAACTGGTTACTAAATAGATTTTCGGAATTTACAGACCTGGGATTTTCATCATGAAGACGAATGAGAAAGCAGAGTGGCTGGCCCTATCCCAGCACTTTCAGCAGATTAAGGACCTACACCTCGGATCCTTGTTCCGGGAAAATCCGAAGAGGGCAAACCAGATGACACTTGAAGGTGCCGGACTTTACCTGGATTACGCCAAAAACCGAATTGTGCCCGAAACCATGTCGCTGTTGCTGGATCTTGCCCAAAGCGCAGAACTGACAACTGAGATTGAAAGGATGTTTTCAGGAGAGCGGATAAACCGGACAGAAAATCGGTCTGTTCTGCATATGGCTCTCAGACACCCGACAGCATCTCCCTACATAGTCAATGGTGTGGATCTGATGCCCGAGGTGGGTGGGGTATTAAGTAGAATGGAGCAATTAGCTGTTCAGATATCTACGGGTCAATGGCTTGGATATACAGGGAAGCCGATTAAAAATATCGTTAATATTGGTATTGGGGGCTCTGACTTGGGCCCTGTCATGGTTTATGAAGCGTTAAAGGCTTATTCGAATCGAGACTTGACGATTCATTATGTCTCCAACGTGGATTCAAGCCATCTGACGGAGCAGATTTTTGGCTTGAACCCGGCTGAGACCCTTTTTTTGATAGCTTCGAAGACCTTTACAACTCAGGAAACCATGGCGAACGCGAATAGTGCGAAGGCCTGGATTCTTGATGGTCTTTGTAGTGAAGCTGCTACTAGTCGCCATTTCATAGCGATTTCAACCAATGCTGCCAAAGTTGTCGAATTTGGTATTGATCCCGAATATATGCTGGGTTTTTGGGATTGGGTCGGTGGTCGTTACTCTTTGACCTCAGCCATTGGTTTTTCGCTGATGATATCATTAGGAGTGGGGAATTTTCATCGTCTTTTGGCTGGATTCCATGCCATGGACAAACACTTCCGGGAAACCCCGCATGCTGAAAATATGCCTGTTGTCTTGGCTCTGCTGGGTGTATGGTACAATAATTTTTTTGGGTGTCAGGCCCAGGCTGTTTTACCGTATAATCAGTACCTCAGTCGATTCCCAGCATATCTTCAGCAGGCTGATATGGAAAGTAATGGAAAGAGTGTGGATCGAGAGGGGAACCCTGTCAGTTATCAGACTGGACCTGTTATTTGGGGGGAGCCTGGGACCAATGGGCAGCATGCCTTTTTTCAATTGCTTCATCAGGGAACCAAGCTTGTTCCCTGCGATTTTATCGGGTTCGCAAAACCGGTGAATCCTTTGGGGGACCATCATCAGAAACTAATGGCCAACTTTTTGGCCCAGCAGGAGGCCCTGGCATTTGGAAAAGGGGTAACAGAATTGAGGGCTGAAAAGATTCCGGAAAATCTAATTCCCTATCGTACCTTTGAAGGGAATCGTCCTTCTAACTGCATCCTGGCTGAAAAACTGACCCCGGAATCGTTGGGGAGCCTGATTGCGCTTTATGAGCATAAAATATTTGTGCAGGGGGTTATCTGGAATATTTTTTCATTTGACCAGTGGGGTGTGGAGCTTGGAAAGCAACTTGCTGAAAAATTGTTGCCGGTATTGATTGGTGAAGATAAAATGGAAGAAAAACATGATTCATCAACCCTAAATCTGATAAATTACCTGTTAAGACATCAATAAAGATTGAATTTTCTGCTGCACCGGTTATCCTAGCGGTTTACGGTAAAACTCAGGCGTCAGGTTCCAGGTATGACTAAACAGTTACTTCAAATGTCAGCATCTCTGCTGCATACGGTATCGGGCTGTTCTTCAGTATAGTTTATTAAACATTCTAGTTACCAGGAAAAGAAAACATGGAATTAGATCAGAAGTTATTGGAAATACTTGCTTGCCCTAAATGCAAGGGAGATCTTGATTTGAATCAAGAAAAGAAAGGGTTGCTCTGTCCCACCTGCCAACTGCTTTATCCTGTTCGAGATGGAATTCCGGTAATGCTGGTTGAAGAGGCGAAGTCAGTTGCTGATTAAAAGTCCTGAGCCACTCTCTTGAGTATTTGATCCGAGAGGTTTTCCAGCGCATCTTGCCTGCCATCCGCTATTTCGCTTTGGGAAAGATCCGTCGTTTCTGATTTCAGAGAGTATCTGCCTGATAAGCGTTGATTGCTGAAAAGAGACGTTTGACTGGCGTTATTGATGACTGTCAGTTTTCCAGTAACTGTGAAGATAAATTCATAGGAGCTTGACCCGCTGTCCAGGGCATAGTCTCGCCGGGTATATGTTGCTGAATTGATCTGAAATAACAGGGAGAGATCAGCTGTTTGAATTGTTTGAATCCGGACTCCGCTGGTTGTGAATCGATCAATCAGCAATTCTTTCAGCAGGAAGTCAAGTCCGGGGGTAAAACTGCGATTTTCGATGCGCTGTACGGAGATGGACGTAGCATTTTCAGGTAGCGTGATGCGATTACGGTTCAGCTTGAACCCGCATCCATATAGAAAAAGAACTAATCCGATCAACACGATCGAAGTGGCATTGACAGCTCTAAAATATCGGGATAATATTAACAATTGTGCTTTAAATGATAGTTAACAATTTTGCTATTGGCTTCGATGTTTGAAAATCTTACTGAAAAGTTAAATCAGACATTTAGGAAGCTTACCAACAAGGGTGTTCTTACTGAAAGCAATATTGCAGCATCCTTGAAGGAAGTCAAACTGGCGTTGTTGGAGGCAGATGTTAATTACCGGGTCGTCAACGCTTTTTTGAAATCGGTCAAGGTTCGTGCACTTGGTGCAGAGGTGATGAAGTCTCTGAGTCCGGGGCAGCAGTTCATAAAGATCGTCAATGATGAACTGATCCGGATGATGGGGGAGGAAAACCATGGACTGCATCAGGCAAATAACGAGGTGACGGTTATTTTGATGGTTGGCTTGCAGGGAAGTGGTAAGACAACGACTGCAGCAAAACTGGCCAACAAGCTCAAGAAGGATGGAAAGAAGGTTCACCTGGCATCGGCGGACGTTTATCGACCGGCGGCTATTGAACAGTTGCAAGTCCTGGCGAAGGATCTGAACGTTCACTGTTTTGACAGTAACGTTGATATGAAGCCATCTGACATCGCGTCGAAAGCGCATAAAGAAGCGGAACTTAAGCTGGCCAATTATCTGATACTGGACACCGCAGGGCGACTGCAGATTGATGAAGTCCTGATGGGTGAGTTGGAGGAGATCAAGTCGAAGATTTCGATTCACGAAATCCTTTTCGTTGCTGATGCAATGACCGGTCAGGATGCGGTTAATGTAGCCAAGACGTTTCATGACAAATTGGATATCACCGGTTTTATCCTGACGAAAATGGATGGTGATGCCAGGGGCGGTGCGGCGTTGTCCATTCGGGCCATTACCGGGCAGCCGGTAAAATTTGTCGGTATCGGGGAGAAGATCAAAGATCTGGAGCCTTTTTATCCGGATCGGATTGCATCAAGAATACTGGGCATGGGTGACATGGTTGGTCTGATCCAAAAAGCCCAGGAGCATTTTGATGAGGTCAAGGCCGTAAAACTTGAGGAGAAAATCCGGAAAAATCGTTTTACGCTTTCCGATTTTCAGGATCAGCTCAAGCAGATTCGAAAAATGGGATCGTTAACTGATATTCTTGGTATGATTCCGGGAATGGGAAGCAAAATGCCGCAAGGAGCAGCCGTTGACGAGAAGTCGCTGGTCAGGATTGATGCGATTATCTCTTCCATGACGATGAAGGAGAAGGAAAAGCCGAACTTGATCAATGGGTCACGGAAATTGCGAATTTCTAAGGGGAGTGGCTCTAAGGTCAGCGATATCAACCGTCTGCTCAAACAGTTTGCGCAGATGAATAAGATGATGAAAAAGTTCTCTTCCATGGGTGACGACAAAAAATCGATGAGAGCTTTGCAAAATATGATGGGTCAGGGTGGCGGACAAGGAATGTTTTGATGTTTCGGTTCTGGCATTTGCGAGGAAGAAGGTAACCCATCCATATTATATAACAGAGAAGTTTGTATTACTGTTTTATATTAAGTATTTTTAAGCGATCCGGGTTGAAAACTTCCCTTTCAAAGGGGTGGCTCCGATTTGTGGCGTTCATCGCTCATTTTCGAACCCATCTGTTTGAAATAGAAGTTTTTGAATGCTTCTTGGACCGCAACATGTCGATTTATCGATTCTATCTAAAAACCAATAACAAGTCTGGAGAGTATAGTGGTAAGGATTCGACTGGCAAGAGCCGGAGCAAAGAAGAGCCCGTTCTACAGAATAGTGGCTGCTGACAAGAGAATGAAGAGGGACGGACGGTTTCTGGAAAAACTGGGTACATACAATCCGCTTACCAAAGAGCTGATTATCGTGAGGGAAAGTATTGAGAAATGGCTTTCTGAAGGTGCGTCAGCATCTGACACCGTCGTCAAACTTCTGAATAAAGAGGGGTTTAACCTGAAATCGACCTTTGTCCCAAAGCCAAAGAAGGCTCCTAAGGTAGAAGCCCCTAAAGAGGAAGCTCCTAAAGAAGCAGCTCCTGTAGAGGAAGCTCCAAAAGAAGCGGCTCCTGTAGAGGAAACCCCGGTTGAGGAAGCAGTAGCTGAAGAAGCGGCTCCAGAAGTGAATGAGGCTCCTGAGGAAAAAGCCCCTGAAGAAGAGAAAGCCGAGGAGGCGTAAGCGGTCTTGGTTCTTTATCGGGGACCTTCATCATGAAGTCGCCGTGTCACATGAAGCTTTGATCAGTTGAGGGCTATGAGCGCTGAAGGTTATACACAGATTGGGACTATCATCAATAGTCACGCTATCAAGGGGGAAGTAAAGGTCTTGCCGATCACGGAAGATCTGGATTTGTTTCTGGATCTGGATCAGCTGACCATTGATGATGGGGAGTCCCAGCGAGCGTTCACCGTTTTAAGGTCCCGATCGGTGAAAAATTACTGGCTGATTCAGTTTGATGAAATACGGGACATGGACGCTGCAAAAGCGCTCAAGGGTGCTGGTGTCTATGTCGAGGACGACTGTCTGAGGCCATTGGATGAAGATGAGTTTTTCATACATGATCTGGTAGGCACAAAGGTGTTTTCGACAGAAGATCAGTATCTCGGGATTGTGACCGGTTTTTTCGAGGCTGGAAATCAGGGTGTTTTCGAGGTAAAGGATGATGACGGCATGTTCTTGTTTCCAGCGAGCCGAGAGGTCCTGAAGGAGATTGATCCTGGGCAAAAGGTGATTATCAACCTGTTACCCGGGCTGGTCGACCTGAACCGGTAAGCCTCCTGTGACATTCTCCAAGCAGCCGGAGCCGTTCATGCATTTTATCGTTTTGACCCTGTATCCGGAGATATTTTCCTCATTTCTGTCCTGTGGGCTTTTGAACAGGGCTCAGGAAGAAGGGATGATCAAGATTGAAACTGTCAATTTCAGGAAGCATGGCTTGGGAAACCATCATAGTGTTGATGCACCTCCCTATGGCGGTGGAGCGGGAATGTTGCTAAGGCCCGAGCCTATTGTTGAAACCCTGGAAGAATGCGGAAGACAGTATCCAGAGCAGAATTTACATAAGGTATTGATCTCGCCCCAGGGCGTTCCGTACAAACAGAAAAAGGCCAGGGCGTTCAGCCGGATTCAAGGTCCGGTTGTTTTGATATGCGGTCGATTTGAAGGATTTGATGAACGAATCCGACACTATATCGATGAAGAGATCAGTATCGGTGATTACATAATGATGGGCGGTGAGATTGGGGCTATGGCCATCATCGAATCCGTCAGCCGGCTGATTCCCGGAGTGGTTGGTAACGAAGAATCGCTGGATCAGGAATCGTTTAACCGAAGGTTGCTGGAGCACGACCAGTACACACGCCCCTTCGACTACAGGGGACATACGGTTCCGGAGGTATTGCTGTCTGGGAATCACCAGAAAATAAAAGAGTGGTGTCAAACAAACGCCATTCAAAAAACCCGGGATAAGCGGCAGGACTTAAATAGCCGCAGTTTCCCGGAGGAAGAGTAGAAATTAGTCATTCAGCTGGATTATCAGTTGTTATTAATGAATACGGTATTTAGGAGAGTGCTATGAGCAATATTATTGATGCCATTGAAAAGCAGCAGCTAAGAGAGGTGCCTGCTTTTGAAATTGGTTGTACCGTAAGGGTCAATTATAAGATCCGTGAAGGTGAAAAAGAACGGATTCAGCCGTTTGAAGGGATCGTGATCGCCAGGCATTTTGGCGAGAATAATCTCAAGTCAACTTTCACTGTGAGAAAAGTAAGTCAGGGTTATGGTATTGAACGGATATTTCCACTACACTCACCAAGGATTGAAGGGATCAAGGTCCTCAAACGGGGCCGGGTTCGCCGGGCGAAATTGTACTACCTGCGGAACCGCTTCGGAAAGGCGGCCAGGATAAAGGAAAAACTGTTCGCAAAGTAGGTGAAGGATGGCTCAGCGGTCTTTCCATGCGCTTGATGTAGGAAAAATCGGAGAGGTTAAGGCTGCAGAGTATCTAATGAAAAACGGATATCGAATTCGCGAGAAGAACTATCGTTGTCGTTCCGGTGAAATTGATATTGTGGCAGAACGATCTGAGTATATCGTTTTTGTTGAAGTAAAAGCACGGGTTGCGACGGGTGATCATATCAGTCCATTGATCTCGATAACGAAAGCAAAACGGAATCGAATCCGCAAGTTAGGGGAGATTTTCCTGAACCACCGGAAAATTGACGGGTACCAACCTCGCTTTGATGTGATCGGCATTACGTTCACGGACGAGTCCCGATTTGAATTGGAACATATTGAAAACGCGTTTTAAGTCCTTAATGTAACGTTAATAGAAGTGACAGGGTAATTTATGGCAAATCATAAATCAGCAGCAAAGAGAGCAAGGCAGAATGTTAAACGGAGACTGAGAAATCGGGCATTGAAGTCTTCCTATCGAACAGAACTGAAAAAGTTTTCCGTATTGATTACGGAAAATAACACCGAAGATGCACAAAAAATGCTGCCCCATATTCACAAGGTCATAGATAAGGCACACACCAAGGGTGTTGTGCCCAAGAACGCGGCCTCCAGAAAGAAGTCCCAGGTCTCGTTGATGTTGAATAAAGCAATCAGCCAGGCTTGATTACGGGCGCTGCTGGCGATCGTAGAACCTGCGGCTAAGCACTACCGTGTTTTGATTGGAAGGGTAATCATTCCGGTATTTTACAAAGCATTTCAGATTCCATAGTGATCCCGGAGGTTTCCGGGGAGAGCATCACAGAACCGGGGGGAAGTGATCAACCCGGGGAACAGGCGTTTCACATTTGGACGGGGTTTTGCTGATCGAAAATGAATTTCAGCCGCAGCCCCGGCCTTCGCAGATTGAATTTGATGCTTGAAAAAATGGGCTTTATTTCGAAAGATCAGAAGGAACAGATTCTGAATGCAGTTGATATTGTGCAACTGATCGGCGGATACGTCCAACTTAAGCCTTCAGGGAAGAATTTTCTCGGGCTTTGTCCCTTCCACCAGGAAAAAACCCCCTCCTTTACTGTTTCTCCAGCTTATCAGAACTATAAATGTTATGGATGTGGTGAGTATGGCGATGCCATCCGCTTTATTATGGAAATTGAGAACTTCCAGTTTAAGGAAGCACTTCAGTATCTTGCGGATAAAAGCGGAATAGAGATCAAAGGCCTGAGTCAGCGGAAACCGGAATCGGATACCCAGTCGGGCATTAATCAATGCCTCCGACGGGCATTTGACTTTTATCGGGGGAATTTGACAAAAGCTTCAGCTGGTTCGGCCATTTGGAAGTATATTGAGGGTCGTCAGATATCAAAGCCGGTCATTGAGACGTTCCAACTGGGTTATGTGGGGCCGGGATGGACACAATTACACGATCTACTGAAAGCGGGAAAGTTTGACACGCCTATTCAGGAAACGGCGGGTCTGGTGAAAAAGGGTGAAAAGGGGGGATATTACGATCGTATGCGGGATCGGTTAATTTTCCCTATTCGTGATGTTCAGGGCAGGGTGTTGGGATTTGCAGGACGAGATCTCGGCATTAAGGGGCCCAAATATTTAAATCCACCAGAAACGGATCTGTATAAGAAAAGCGGCATTCTTTACGGCGTGTTCGAAGCCCGTGACGAAATCCGAAAAAACCGCTCAGCGATTGTGGTGGAAGGGTACCTGGATGCCATTCGCCTGCATGAACAATCATGGTCCGAAGCGGTTGCAACATGCGGTACGGCACTGACAAACGACCACATTCGCGCGTTGAAACGACTGGGGGCTGATAGTGTCTTCCTGCTGTTTGATGGTGATAAGGCGGGGATAGCCGCGGCTGAGAAATCTGCAGAGTTGTTTCTGGAAAACGATGTCGACAGCAGGGTGGTGATACTGCCGGAAGGTCTTGATCCGGATGACTACTTTAAGAAGTATGGTCAAGATGACTTTAAGACGCTGCTTGATCAGGCCCGGTATGATTATGAATTTATCATTGATCGGACAAAAGGCCGGACCGATGGAACGGGAATTGAATTCCAGAAAAAGGCTGTTAACGACATGATCCAGATTGCAAATAGAATTCAGGATCAGATAAAGAAAGAGCTGTTTCTGTCCAAAGTGGCCTCGGATTTTAGAATTGACCGAAGTAACCTTAATCAGATTGCAAAGTTTGGAAAAAGCAGGCCAGTTCGAAGTTCGACCGTTCAGAATTCACCGAATATTACTATCTCCTTTGAAAAACGGGAATTGCCGGAAGTAAAACTTCTACAGTACCTGATTACCCACCCTCAATCGATCACGCTGACCAGAGAAAATGTCAAAATTGACGACTTCAGCCGAAAGGATCTGTCACGGCTTTATACACGATTTCTCGAACTGAGTGATGATGAGTATGTTTCTCTCAAGCCTCAGGAGTTTCCTGAGTTTTTTGTGGAATTTAATACCCTGATTACCTATCTGCTTCAGTATCAAATTGAATACAAAGGGCCGTCGGTTTCAAGAAAAAGGGATTCCGGTTCAGCAAGTGACACGGAAATGGTGTCACTGCAACAGGAGTATGAAAATCAGCTTAGCTCTTTTTCAGAACAATCCTTGATGTTTCTGATTCGCCGCCTGAAAAAGAGACGGAAGACTTCAGAAATAGAAAAACTGTACCACGCCCCCAGAGACCAGGCGAGATCAACGGTTATTCAATTGAGTAACAAACGAAAGCGAAATATCTCTATATAGCTTGTCAGAATCATCCAATCATCCAACTTGGATAAGCTTAGGAAATATATGAAAAAACAAGAAGGGAAGACAAAAAAAGGCTCGAAGAAAATCACCAGCGAAGCGTCTAAACCGACTAAGTCAAAGAAAACTAAAGTGCAAAAAAAAGAATCGACGAGCACAACTCCTAAGAAGCAGGGTGCAGCAAAAGCCAGCAAGAAAGCCGTTCCGGTAAAACAGAAACCTTCATCTGTGGTAACGGCAAAGATGAAAAAAGCCAAGAAGCTGACTGCCAAGGATATTGAAAAAATTATTA
>JAOZRE010000068.1 GCA_029940215.1 bacterium
GAGACCACAATCGGTTACCATGAACCCTGCTGCACAGACAAAAATCGGACACCAGATTAAAGCTATCCTTTTTGATTTTGACGGGACCCTGACTCTGCCGGGAGCATTGGATTTCGCCGCCATTAAAAAGTCAATAGACTGCCCACCTGACATGGCCATCCTCGAGTATATCGACACCATTGACGAACCTGCACGCAAAACCGAAGTAATCTTGATACTGGACAAGGCCGAAGAAGAAGCTGCCAGCGAGTCAATCCCAAACGAAGGGGCAGAAGAACTCCTCCTCTGGCTGAAAGCAAATGGGTTGCTAATCGGCGTCATCACTAGAAATGCCATGGCCCCCGTTATCCGGTCGCTCGAAAACTTCAATCGCCTTTCCATGGCCGATTTCGATGTGGTACTCACCAGGGAGGAGCCCATTCAGCCGAAACCCAACCCTGAAAGTGTACTCCTGGCAATGGAGCGGTTGAACGTGGATAAAAACGAAACCCTCATGGTCGGGGACTATCTCTTCGATATGACAGCAGGAAACGAAGCCGGTGTGACAACCGTTCTGATTCCGGTACCAGGGGAACAGAGAGATATCTCCGGCTGGGGGCAGGACCTTGCGATATCACGGTTGCTGGAACTCCGGGACCTGGTCGATTTTTACCTGCCCCTGTCCGGCGGTAAGCTTCCCAACCGATTCCTGGACAACTTCCTGACCTCGTTGGAGATCAAGGACCTGTCCATTCTAATTTCACCCGGAGTTGGCGAAGACACGACTGCCATTGATATAGAACGCAATGAGGTACTGATCCTGAAATCGGATCCCGTCACCTTTGTGTCAGATGCAGCCGCTTATTATGCGGTAGCTGTCAACGCCAACGATATTGCCACATCTGGCGCTGTTCCCCGCTGGTTTTTGTCGACCCTGCTGTTTCCCCCCGGCTCCACGCCATCTGAGATCGTCACTGTGATGACAGAGATCCGCGACTGCTGCCAGCAAATGGGAATCACACTCTGCGGCGGGCATACGGAGATTACCGATGCCGTTACCCGTCCGGTGATAACGGGTATGGTGGCCGGAACCGTTAACAGAGCCAGCCTGATAGATAAAAAGGATCTCTCGGAGGGGGACCAGGTATTGATGACCAAAGCCGTATCCATTGAAGGCACATCAATCCTGGCCCGGGAATTCGAACAGCAATTGCTGGAAAATGGCCTGACCCTGGATGAGATCAATACCGGAAAACAGTTTCTGGAGCAGATCAGTATTATCCCAGAAGCCGCCATTGCCGTCTCTGACAAAGGCGTCACAGCCATGCATGATATCACCGAAGGGGGTTTGGTTACCGCCCTTGAAGAGCTCAGCCAGGCAGGAAACCAGCGGATAGCCGTTGATATGGACCGGATACCCATTCATGATCTGACACGTCGCATGTGCGCAGTTTTCGGGCTCGACCCCCTGGGCCTGATTGGATCCGGAAGCCTCCTGATCAGCTGCCACGCAGACCGTGTAGAAAACCTGGTCCAGGAGCTCGAAAACGCGGGTATCCAGGTAACCATCATCGGAAAAGCCCTGGAGATCGGACACGGAATTCAGGCTGAAGCCTCAGGTAGAGAGGTTGAATGGCCCTCCTTCGAAGCGGATGAGCTCTCCCGACTGTACCAGAGTCCCTTTTTTCAGGAGCCTGAATGATCCGGATAAACCAACAGCTCTTCATCCAGGAGGAGGAGATTCAGGAGTCCTTCATCCGCTCGTCCGGACCCGGCGGACAAAATGTCAACAAGGTGGCAACCGCTGTTCAACTTCGATTTGATATTGCCCGAAACCGGTCACTACCTGATCAGATTAAGAGACGCCTGACAAAAATCGGGGGAAAAGCAATCAACCGGGATGGCGTACTGACCATTACCGCACGGAGCAATCGGAGTCAGGAGAGAAACAGAAAGGAGGCACGGGAGCGTCTGATATCGCTGATCCGCCGAGCAACCCTGGTACCGAAGGCTCATAAAAAAACCAGGGTTCCCTTCGGGTCCAGGCTCCAGCGCATGGATAACAAAAAAAAGCGAGGTGAAGTAAAATCCATGAGGCGCCGCATTACCCTTTCGAAGGACTAAGGGTCGGCTCTTATTGTCAACCCAGTATCCAGGAGTGGATAAAATGTCAAAGCTGTACTTTTACTACTCAACGATGAATGCCGGCAAAACGACTTCCCTGTTACAGTCTAGCTACAACTACCGGGAGAGGGGGATGAAAACCCTGCTGTTTACTGCCGCCATAGATGATCGCTACGGCGTCGGAAAAATAAAATCCCGAATCGGACTGGAAGCGGACGCCAACATCTTCAGCCCCACCGACGATCTGTTTGAGATCACCTCTACAGAGCATGAGAAGGAGAAAATCGACTGCGTGCTTGTAGACGAAGCACAGTTTCTTTCCAAAGATCAGGTCTTTCAACTAACAGAGGTTACCGATCGCCTTCAGATTCCAGTGCTCGCTTTCGGTCTGCGAACGGATTTTCTCGGTAACCTGTTTGAAGGCAGCCAAGTGCTACTGGCTTGGGCAGATGAACTTAAAGAGCTGAAAACAATCTGCCACTGCGGTAAAAAAGCGATAATGGTGGTGCGCCTGGATGAATCCAACCAGGCAGTAAGGGAGGGGTCACAGATTGAGATTGGGGGGAATGATCGGTATATTTCGTTGTGTCGAAAGCATTTCAAGGAGCTGGTTATTTACTGAACCGCTGGATCTTGTTTCCATGGAAGCGGGTTAACTCGACCTAAAATGTCCCAACGGTTATGGCAAACGCTCCCGGTTCTTCCGAAAGGCAAGCAACATCAGTGGTGTAACCACGAAGCTTTTTTTTCTCCAGGTCACGCTTGACGATACGTTTGCTCCTGCGCCAGCGATGTTGAACCACCTTTGGTTTAACGGAGAATTTCTGGTGAACGGCTTCGCGAAATGTGGTCGAATCAACATGCCCGGTACAGATATAGGAGTCCGGATCTCCTTCTGGACTCAAATATTCGTAAATTGTCAGATTATTTTCCACTTCCATCGCCAATCCTTATTTAGTTAAATGCACCTGTTAATGATCTACTGATACCATCTATTATGGTTAATGCAGAAACCGTGCAGGCGTTGTTCATTCTCATCTTTAAAGGGTAACTCACTGTATCACTGGGCGTTGTTCTCTTTGTTGTGTGTATGATCTATCACTGCATCCATAGGCAAAACGGCTTTCAGGGGCACCTCGAAATCTTTCCTGATCTGCGTTTTAAATCCCTTTTCTCCTTTGCGGCGGATGCCGATCATCACCAACCTTTTATTTTCAGATGTTTTCATTATCAGACCTCCGTCTGCTTTCTATTTTTTGCATCCCTATCTTCCGGTATGCGTTATCTATATTCAGCTGCAAATTATCTGCCAACTTATTTTTTTCAGAACAATTTGGCGCACATTTGTACCACTTAAGTCTGTAGTAAAATGCCAGCCAGCTCTGTAAAACCTTTTATCCTTCTGTATTAATGTTGTTTCACATTCAGATTGGCCACCGAATCAATTGTTCCCTATTGACCCATAATCTGATCCTTTCCTACAGCATTTAGATGATTTTTTTGCGTTGGTAGTGCAGATTTTATTGGCCCTGAATGAAAATGGACGATTTTTTTAACATTTACCCCGTATTCATCGAAAATGGGTTGCTTTTTTTTGCATCCTACCCACCTAAAAACCTGTCAAAAGTTGAAGAGGTAAAGCGGAAACCCCATTTATTGTGTCCTGAAACAAATCGTCTGGCCATGATGCAAACCGGATCAACTGTTGCTAATTCATCATCTGATGGTGTCATATCCCTCACGGCTAAAATCCGTTCCCAGCAAACGAAAAAGAGTGCTGCCGGTATCCGGATCCTGACAATCAGCGTTCCGGATGGTTGAACCCCTGGCAATCCAGGTTAGGTAAACAGCAGGAGTGACAGATCTGTAAACATCAATTTCCACCTTTGACCTGCGACCTTTTTTCAATTGACTTTTAATCCTGATTCGGTATCTTTTGGGTTTAGTGCTCGAATAGCAAGATATCGGCTGCCTGGTCTTCCACGGGCGAAAACAGTTTTCCCTGTTTTTCGGCGGTATTCAGGTCTGTCTCGGGGCTTATTCAGGATTATTCCAACCTTAAATTCCGGAGAAGATATGAAAAAGTTTTTGGCGGTTTTGGCGTTATCATTCATTTTGTCTGTACAGGCCTGGGCGGAAGTCAGGGTCGGAATAGTTTTCGATGCAGGGGGCAAAAATGATAGAAGTTTTAATCAATCTGCCTGGGAAGGCGCCCAGAAAGCAAGAGATGAACTGGGCATCTATTTGAAAGATGTGGAACCCGGTGACTCCAGCGCCGTGGAAGAAGCCATGCGGGCCTTTGCATCTGAGGGATACGATTTGATCTTCGGTATCGGTTTTGCGAATGCAACTGCCATCAAGAATGTCGGGACCGAATACCCGGACGTCAAGTTTGCCATTGTTGACTCTGTTGTGGACCTGCCCAATGTATCCTCCCTGGTTTTCAAAGAGCATGAAGCCTCCTATCTTGTCGGGATGATCGCCGCCATGCGCTCTCGTGTCGTGGATGGAAAGCGGGTTGTCGGTTTCATTGGCGGGATGGAAATCGACTTGATCAAAAAGTTTGAATCCGGCTATAAAGCTGGTGCTCAGCGAATTTATCCAAGTATTGAGGTGGTGATAAACTATGTCGGAAACACGCCGAAGGCCTGGAACGACCCTGCAACTGCCAAGGAAATCGCGAAGGCACAGATGGGAAAAGGGGCTTCAGTCATCTATGCTGCAGCTGGTGGTTCCGGAAACGGTCTTTTTGACGCCCTGAAGGAAGTAAACGGTCGCGGACCCTGTTTTCCAAAAATCAAAAAGGGCAAACGCATTGATGAGTGTATTTATGCGATTGGTGTCGACTCCAACCAGAACTATATTGTTCCGGGACAGATCGTAACTTCCATGCTGAAACGGGTTGACGTTGCTGTTTTTGATACCATTCGACGCTTGGAGGCTGGTAAATTAACCGGTGGGGTAAATATTTACGGTCTTGAAAATAACGGTGTTGGCTATTCCGTTGACAAGTATAATCGCAAGCTGATCACGCGAAAAATGGAAAAAGTAGTCAACCTGTTCAGGAAAAAGATCATTGCCGGTGACATCCAAGTTCCCGACAAACGGTAAGCCTGAACCATGTTTGCTGTTCGTTTAAAGCAGATCACCAAGCGATTCGCACAAACCCTGGCGAATGATGCTGTGGACATCAATATTCGCCAGGAGACCATACACGCCATTATTGGCGAGAATGGTGCCGGCAAAACCACCATCATGGAAATCCTGTACGGATTCTATCAGGCAGATGCCGGCGAAATCGAATTGTTTGGTGAGAAAAAAGAGATAGCAAATCCGCAGGACGCCATCGACAATGGCATCGGCATGGTGCACCAGCACTTCATGCTTATTCCTCCCATGACGGTTACAGAGAATATTATTCTCGGACTCGAACCGATCAGTCGGAGCGGTATCCTGCAACTCGTCCAGGCAGAAGAAAGAATCCGAACGCTTTCGGACGAGTACGGTCTAGAGATTGACCCACAGGCCAAGGTCGAAGACCTGTCCGTCGGATTGCAGCAACGGGTGGAGATCCTGAAAGCACTCTACCGGGATGCTGAAATTCTGATTTTGGACGAACCCACCGCTGTACTAACACCTCTGGAGGTCAAAGAGTTTTTCCAGATCCTGCGTCGTCTCAAGTCACAGGGTAAAACCATCGTCATCATCACCCACAAGTTGGAAGAAGTTCTTGAAATTTCTGATGATGTGACCGTCATGCGCAACGGCAAAAAGGTCGGAGAGTTGCCGACCAAAGATGCGTCTGCTAATATTTTAGCGAACATGATGGTCGGGCGTGAGGTTCTGTTCAGTTTAAGCAAGAACGATGTGACCCCTGGAAACACCACTCTGAAAGTCGAGAATCTGTCCGTGACCGTGAACGATAAGCCTCGGTTGAAGAACGTCTCCTTTGAGCTGAAAGAGGGGGAAATCCTGGGGATTGCCGGTGTGGAAGGGAACGGGCAGACCGAGCTGGTTGAGATACTCACTGGTCTGCTGAAACTGGATACGGGGACGGTCTGGTATCTTGGAGAAGATATTACCAATCTGTCGGCTCGAAAAATCAGGGAGAAGCGTATAGCCCACATACCTGCTGATCGTAAAGCCCACGGTTTTCTGTCCACCTATACCAACGCCGAAAACCAGATTCTCGGGTTTCATTATCGTGAACCCTTCTGTCGTCCAAACGGGTTCCTGAATTTTCCCAATATCCGGGAAAACGCAAAAAATTTGCTGAAAAAATTTGATGTCAGACCCCCACTACCTGATCTCCAGACGGGAACCCTGTCCGGCGGAAATCAGCAAAAGCTGATTGTTGCCCGGGAGTTCAGTCGCCACCCCCGTCTGTTAATCATTGCCCAGCCTACTCGGGGAATCGACATCGGCGCCATTGAGTTCATTCATCAACAAATCCTGGACCTCCGAACCGAAAAAGTGGCTGTGCTGTTGATATCGGCTGAATTGGAAGAGATTCGCTCCCTTTCAGACCGAACCCTGGTGATGTTTGAGGGTGAGATTGCGGGAGAGGTCTCTGCGGCAACATTCGATATGGAAAAAGTGGGAATGATGATGACCGGGCACCGTTAATCAGCGGTTCCGGTTCCTAAAGACAGTCTTTAATAATAGAGACATACACATGGTGTTAAAAAAGCTTGAAGTCCTGATTCTACCGTTGGTGTCGGTGTTCGCAGCCGGGCTGGTCGGTGCGATTTTGATTTTCGCCGTTGGTGAAAACCCGCTGGCCGTTTACTGGATTTTTTTTAAAAGTTCTATTTTTTCCATAAACGGTATCGGCTACACCCTGTTTTATGCAACACCACTGATCTTTACAGGCCTTTCGGTTGCCTTCGGATTCCGTTGCGGGCTTTTCAATATCGGTGCGGAGGGACAGCTTTATATTGCAGCCATGGCCGTGGCCATAACAGGAATCTGGATGGACGGCTGGTCTGCCTGGGTCGTGATTCCGGTCTGTTTTGTCGTTTCCTTTGTCGGCGGAGGTATCTGGGGCGGGATTCCAGGGCTGTTAAAGGCAAAATTCGGCGGACATGAAGTGATCAATACGATCATGATGAACATGATCGCCTTTGCTTTGGTAAACTACCTCGTTGTCGGTCCCTTTCATCGAAAAGGCACCCAGATCCTGGAAACGGAATTCATACCCGAAGCAGCACGAATCCCAAGGATACACGAACTGATACCCTTTATTCCCAAGACATTGCCACTCAATATGGGATTTGCAATTGCGTTGCTGGCCTGCCTGGCAACCTACCTGATTCTCTGGAAAACACGATGGGGATATGAGATCCGTGCTGTCGGTATCAGCAACAGCGTATCTACATATGCCGGTATCAGCGTCAACAAAAACATGGTTCTGGCCATGTTCATCGCAGGTGGATTTGCCGGAATGGTGGCTATTTCTGAGGTCATGGGCTATCGATACACCTTTCACGACAGTTTTTCTGGAGGGGTTGGATTTATCGGTATAGCAGTGGCGCTTCTGGGACGCAACCATCCGGTCGGTGTGATTCTGGCCGCTCTGCTTTTTGGAGCGCTGATCCGGGGCAGCCTGTTTCTTGATCTGAATTTCGATAACCTGTCAAAGGATCTTGTCATGGTGCTGCAGGGCATCATCGTTCTGTTCGTTGCAACTGACAAGCTATTTAAGAAAATCCTGAGTGTGTTCAGGATTGGCTGAATTGCACCTTAACCATAACAATTGTTTGAACCGAGAGTGTTCATATGTGGGAGATTCTAGATCTTGAATTGATCGCATCAGGCCTGCGATTATCCACACCGTTAATTTTGGCAGCCCTGGGAGGCATGTTTTCCGAACGTGCGGGTGTTGTCAATATTGCGCTGGATGGCATCATGATTTTCGGGGCCTTTACCGGTGCAGTGGTGGCCTATGAAACGGCGAATCCCTGGTACGGATTGCTTGCTGCCATGGCGCTGGGTGGTTTGGTTGCCCACATTCACGGCATTGCCAGTATCCGTTACCAGGCGGATCAGGTGGTCAGTGGGACAGCCATCAACCTGCTGGCCATTGGTGTGCCTGCGGTTCTGTCAAATGCGCTATACAATTCAACCACCGTGACACCAAACATTCAGCTGATGCTGCCTATCATCCATATCCCAATCATTTCAAGCATTCCCATTCTGGGAACCCTGCTGGGGAAATACTCCATTCTGGTATTTTTTGCATTTGCCATGGTTCCGCTCAGTTGGTTCGTCATTCAAAAAACCAGCTTTGGCCTGCGACTGAGGGCTGTGGGTGAAAATCCAGAGGCCGCTGAAACAGCCGGTATCAATGTTTACCTGATGCGGTACTATGCAGTCTGGATCAGTGGACTATTGGCCGGTCTTGGTGGCGCTTTTCTGTCCATCGCCCATGGCAGTTCTTACGTGAATAATATTTCAGCCGGCCGGGGGTTTATTGCTCTGGCAGCGTTGATTTTCGGAAGGTACACCCCCAAACTGACACTGGTGGGATGCATGATATTTGGTATTGCCGACGCATTTCAAATCAGGGTTCAGGGGGTTATCCCCATACCGGTTCAGTTTATTCAGATGTTTCCCTATGTGTTAACCATGATTGTGCTGGCCGGACTGATGGGCCGGGCACATGTACCGGCTGCCGATGGAATCCCTTATGCACAAGCCAAATAGACTGGAGGTGACCGTCCGCCAACTCCCATTGACATGTAAGATATGACAACCCGATCCATCACAATTATATTTCTGGCACTGCTGCTGGCAACTGTTTTTATCAGCGCCCCCCATTCCAGCCTGAATGCGGAGAGTGCATCAACTCAGCAGTTGGAGCAGATCACCAGCGACAGCAACCTTTCTAATACGAACTGGGACGACGACACAGAAGAAAAGTCAACAGGCAAGGACTCTGCCCTTTCCGCTGTTAACTGGGATGAAAAGGAAGATATGGAAGAAACATCTCCCAGCGAGAAAGAGAAGGGCGATTTTTCAGGTGAAAGCTGGGAGGATGAAGGCAGTGAAAATGAGTCGGATGCAGCGGACGGACTTCAGGCCCTGAATCAATCAGATATTGACAAGCTTGATTCCCAGGAACGGCAGGTCCACATTTACGGTTTCATACTATTCATCGGCTATATCCTCGGTGGGATTCTGACAGCATTTGTGACACGGAACCGGAAGATTGCGGTCTCCTACCCTCCTGAGCTACTTATTCTGCTTCACACATTCTGGCCACTGGAATTGCTGCTGATCCCGTTTGGCGGTAAACCTGTCCGTTAAATGATCCACCTGCCCGTAACCGGCATCCTCCTGTTCCGTTTATTTACTTGGAGATATGGCTGTCAACCGTTCGTGGGTTCGAGGATAGGATTTGGTCGGATTTCTAAACTCCCCCAACAGATTTTTGGCAGCATACAGGAGAATATATTCAGTTTTGGAGTGGGGCTTTGTCAGCTTCAGGTAGTTCTGTCCGATATTTTCGTTCAGTGTCTTGTAGTGTTTTTCGATTTCCCCCAGGTGTTCGCTATTGAAATGGGTACTCATCTCCTTGACTTCCCTGCGACTTAACTCACGGGTCAACCCCTCGTTTCGATCCTTCCCTTCACTTCCCAACAGAAAACCGATCACACTTTTTTCCGTTTCATTCTTCCATTGGGTGATCAGCCCACTGATGTTGTATGCTGCTCGCATTTCCTGTCGCTCTTTATCAGCTTTTGTATAGGCCTGTTCCTCTTCATGGACCTGCTTCAGGTATTCAACGGCTGAGGGCTTATCAGATTGGTACTCAATGGTTTTCAGCATCAGTCGTTCATATTTATCCGTCACAATCTTTCGTAACTTCTCTTTTTCAGAATCAGTCGGTTCTACTCTCTCCATGCGATTAACCCGTTGTTTTAAGAATACGGGATATTTCTCTGCCGATTCAAGATAGATTTTTCCAAGGTCAGTGCCGATCCGCTCCTGATCTCGGGGAATGATTTCCAGAATCTGTATCAGCAAATCAAACTCAGCCGGACTGATATCTGCAGCAAACTGGTCGATGGTTTTCTGGCGCATTTCGCTTTTCTTGCCCCGCCGGGGATCTTCGTCGCGTGTTTCGATGAGCGGCGCGACGACAGTGGTTTCCTCCTCCTCACCAGAAATAAGGCTCATGAGCCCTTTATAATAAACATGCAATGCCGCGTCATTTCGTTTATATCCCTTTCCTTCCAGATAATTCAGTTCTTTCGCATTCAACATCTGTTCTTTCGGCGGTTTGACCAGTTTCATCGAGCTGATCGCAATTTCCCGGCTGGTGGGCGGCGAATAGGTATCCTTCAATACATTGTAGTAGTAGTGCATCACCATCGAGAAAAGGGTTCGGATACTGTTCTTCTGCAGGTCCTCATTCCTGGGTAAATCCGTAAATATTTTCATATACTTCCCGTGCCCATCATTCAGTGAATCCTGAAGTGGGTCCAACAATGCCGCCTTGTTAAGGATCTGATCGTTTGTGTCCGTTTTATCGATATAGGCATCTAAGCTCTGTTGAATATGTTTTTCAATGAGAAACAGGCGATTAACATTAACCTGATAGAGACGCATCAGATTATAGAATTTTTTCAGTTTCAGGGTGATGAACTTCTTGGTCATCTCCTTATATTCATCCGTGTTTTTTAACTCCTCGATATTTTTTTCCGAACTGTCCCGGCGCAGGGCCATATATCTGGTATTGAACTGCTGCACCAGTTGTCGGGGAAGGGTTTTCAGAATTTTCCCATAGGTTTCAAACAACGAACAGGCCTCATAAACGCCCAGGCGGATTTTGATCCTCATTGTCATCAACTCAATGACTTTGAGGTTACTGATATCCAGTACCTCATTCCGTCCCGTTTTAAACGACTGCTTGATAACCGTGTGCATATTCTGAACAAGTAACTTGATATGATCCCGATTCACCTTAGACCGTATCAGTGACAGGATATATTGATCAAAATAGGCCAGATGCAGCAGAGAGCTGTATAGGTCATGCACATCGCGAGAGAGCTTGTCAGCGGCGAACAGCTGATTCTGCAGCGGTTTCCTCTTTTTCGATTTTTTCTCTGCCTTGATCAATTTTGCGGTATGCGCCTTGATTTGAATAAACAGGGGCATGAGTTCACGCAAAAACTGGAAAAGTGCGGGTGTATTCTGGGGGTTGATATCTGGTGTGGCATCAAGATGGTCATTGAAGTCGTGCTCTATTGCTGCCAGAAGCTTGTCCTTTCGGGGAGTCTTATATTTGATATAGGCATCATTGAAACTTTTAACATCGCTCATGGCGCGGACCATCCTTTTACAGATTGCACCTTTCACATCGTTGCCGATGATGGAATAGAAATTCCGAAGCTCACTGTAGGCGGTCTTGATCCCCTTATCCCTGTTAAGAATGTGGTTTATCTTCTTTTCGACAACAGCAAACTTTTCATTACTCTCAAACGAAGCTGTATCACTCATCCCGACTCCATGTAACCGTTATTCGACAATACAATGCCTTGCGACTATACTAGTGATTTATGGCAGACAACTCAAGGGGTTATTTCGGTGACCAGTTGGCGATTCAGGGCCGGGATAGTTGAGGATACCCGGCAGGTAAGATGGACAGGGGGCTTAGGGATCGTACAAAAATAACTTGGCATAAGCTGTCCACAAAAGTCCGATAAAGACCGGACATTTTGCCGGTATAACGCCACAGCAACGCGTTTCCTTTTCATCCATGAGAAACACTTGAGTAATTATTGAGCCGACCCTTAATCCTCGACTGTTTTCATTTGATAGATGATCGGAATAGCTGCAATTGCCAACACACCAGAAATTTTGTAGGTCATATCGAGGCCGATACTGTCGCCTAGAAGCCCAATGGTCATAATGGCAGCCGAATTGACAATGAAGTTAATCATCATGTAAACCCCATTTACAAATGCCGGATGATCATTTGGAATTTCGTTCACGGCAGCCAGCATCACTGGCATGGGCGCCAGCAGAAAGAGGCCCATCAGTAACAGCACAGGAAAAAGAAGGATTCCATCCACAACCATGAACAGCCCCATCAGGATCGGTGAAAAAATAGCCGTGATCATCAACACCCGTTTTCTGCCAATACGATCAGAGATAGTACCCGATAAAATCGTACCCGCCGCACCAGAAAACTGAACCACTGAAAGTGAAATACCGGCCATCCAGATACTGGCACCTTTACTGCTCAGGTAAACCGGTAAAAAAATCGTCAGGGCTCCCCTTAACAGGGAGCGGGAAAGCGTAAACAATGTCAGTATTTTAATCGTCGGCATGATAGTGCGAATAGTCTCCTTGAGCTCCGTATCCGCCTTGTCCCTTGTAAATTCGTCCGAGATTCGAATCCGACGGATTCTGAAAAACAGGAATACAGAACAGGCCACCCCAAACGGTATTAATTTATAGGTCCCCTCCAGCCCCCAGATAGACACAGCCCCTAATATCGTTAGTGGACCGATCGTCCGGGCCGATTCACCCGCAAACATAAACAGACTCATTCCCAGTCCGATCCGGTCCCCGGAAACCCGCCTCATCATCACCGGAGCTGGTACATGAAAGAGGGTGGCACTGATACCCATGATCAACAGTAACAGAACCAATACCAAGTAGTTGGGAGCAAGGCCCAGCAGGCTCATGCTGACCGCTGTCAACGCGGGAGTAAAAATAATAAAATAGCGAACACTGACCTTGTCTGCGACTAGACCCACCACCGGGTTCAGCAAGGATGGCGCCCGTTGAACCACCGTCAGAAAGCCGGCCATCGAATAGGAGATGCTGAGCTTCTCGATCAGCAACGGCAGTATCGGGGCTAGAAAGGAGGAGTAGATATCATGCAGCAGATGGGCAATCGAGATGGATGCTGCATTGATCGGCTGAAAATCCTGTTTTTTTTCCATTGGCAGACAAAGGGGGAAACACTCTTTCTCAGAACAGAAGAGATTGATGAGGAAGTGCAGGAGAGATTAACGGGCTGCCCGGAAACGAACAGCCCTACAGACTTCAGAACATCACTTTAGATTAAGCAAGTTCCTTCATAATAGCTTCAGTTACCTCTTTAATGCCAAGTGAGCCATCAACTGAAATTACCTTGGCACCTCCAGCATTTTTGAAATAGTTGACAGCAGCCATGGTACCGGTATCGGTATCATAGTAGATATCATGGCGCTTATTGATTGCATCCGTGTCCTGATCATCTGCACGGACACTCAGTTCACCACCGCAGACGCGACAAACCAGTTTTCCGTCTTTTTCCACCGGCTTGATAGCATCAAAGGCAATATGGTTGGGATGGTTATTGTCGTTAGCACAGAGACGTCGTCCCATGATCCGTTCCGCAGCAATTCCGCGATCCAGCACGATTTCAATTACATAATCCAGATTCATCCCGGCTTCAGTAAGCGACTTATCCAGTGCTTCCGCTTGTGCTTTTGAGCGAGGAAAGCCATCCAGCAGCCAACCTTTCTCTTTAGATTTACCAAGCGTTTCCAGAACCATCGGAATGGTAATCTCATCGGGTACCAGATCTCCCTTGTCGATGAATTCCTTGGCTTTCATTCCCAGTTCAGTTCCGCCTTTGATGTGTTCCCTGAAAATTGCCCCGGACTCAATATGATCGATGCCATATTTTTCCTTGACGATTGCTCCCTGGGTTCCCTTTCCACTGCCGTTCGGTCCAAATGCGAGTATATTTTTTGCCATAACATGTCTCCCAATAGATTAAATAATCAATTTTCACAAAAATACAAGTTCAGCTTGTCTTAAAGGGTGAATGAAAAATCGCGGGTACGTCATGTCCTATTTTTAACTATCATTGATTTACATCGGGTTGCACGACAAGATACAGGAAATGGCTCTAAGTGCCGGGAACGCCGGGCGACGTTCCTCTTGTGTTTAGCTCTGATCACTCGTAGAGCGCCCTTGTTTCGGCATCCAGGGTGCCCAGATACGCAATGGCTTCTTCAGGTTTGACCGGCCGGGAACGGCCATCCGCGTCCTGAATCACCACACCACTGTTCGTCAACTGTTTGTATCGTTCCTGACGAACCTGTTTATCCGGATGGCAAATAAACTGGCAATGACCACAGGTAAACTCCAGTCGGTTTCCTGGTATCAGAGGATGGTAAAGGTTTGCGCCAAAATCCTCATAGGATCTTTTCCGGTACGGTTCGGCTGCTTCAAGGACCGCTGGTAAAAATGCGTCGTCTTCATCCGGGATCGGAAAACGGGCTGGGGACCAGGTTGACCATCTCCCGGAGGGGTGCAGACCGGCGAATCCACCGCAGACGTAGTCACACCGGCTGTAGGAGAGTCGTTTCGAATAGTTGAACTCCATCCCACCAAGGGTGACCGTTGTCTTTTCCTTCCGGGACATCAATCCGGACATACAACTGGATTGGCAGAGATGGCACTCATCACAGTAGTTATCTTCCGCCGGAAGGGGATCCGTCGGAATCAATTCCGCCCGGGTGACAACTGTTCCCAGAAGCACCGCTGCTCCGTGTTTCGCTGTAATGACATTCCCGGAAAGCCCGAAATGACCGATACCGGATCGGACTGCCAGGTAACGGTGCGAGAGAGGTGGCACCTCAGCATAGGGGCCACCCGGCACATCCTTGCGATACACCCCATTGGATGCTAAAGGAACCGAAACCAATCCCTTCATATTCAGGTACTCTGAAAGCTCAAACGCAATCCCGCTGAGCATGGTGCTGATCCGACGGTTGGCCACGTTCAAGCCCCCCTTATCCTTCTTGCTTAAAAATGACTCAAGGACCTCCTGCTCAAACGGCACTGCAAACACCACAGCTGAGCTGGCCTCGGGAAGAACATAGGAAAGATCAGTGGATGGTGGCCCTCCCGACAAGGTTTCAGGTGTTGCAATTCCCACAGATACAGCACCGCCACCCAGCACGAAGTCCTTAACGGTGTTGGTCATGCGTTCTATTTTTTCCATCTCTTCATCCTCGATAAAATCGTGTTACATCCGCAAGTGCAAACCGGTTTCCCTTCCAACTTCCTGCGTGCAAGTCTATGAGGCCCGCAACAGTTTTGTCAATCCATGAGGGTCTTCCCCTAACCTTTCAGGTCCGGAGGTTGTGAGTGGTCAAAACCAGATTTGATTTGCGGATCAGTTAAGGGTCGACTAATTTATGAACGATCCCAAACGACGATACTTAGATCAAGTGTGTTTTTTTACGGTATTGGCAACCAGACACCCTCTCTCAGCAATGGTGACCAGCTTATTCATTAAAGTCCTGTCCTGAAAGTCTGCTGTAATGGCAAGTTGAGCTGCTGTAAATCGCGTCGGACTGTCCTCCACGGTACCAGTAACCTCAATTCTGACATTTGACACATCCGCTTCCCGCGCCTTGACAGCCGCCAGTAGGTTACTCATAAAGCACCCTCCCAACCCCATCAGAAAGAACTCACCTCCCATGGGGCCCTTATCAATTCCACCCTTAGCCTCGGGTCGATCGATAAATGCGGAATGTCCTCTAACGTTGCCTTCGGCTGCAGATTCCGAGATTTGAACAACCTGTAGGTTTACTTCTGCCATGGTAACTCCCAGTTTTGGTATATATTGTTATGTCCGAGCAATCTATCAGAAGTTCAGCATGAGTAAGCCTGAAATAAAAAAACGGATTAAGCACTATTTTAAACTGGCACAATTTGAAAGTCCATAATAATGAGGTACTTTCCTTTTAACTTAACAGTTTAGAGTTCTCATTTTTGTTATTGAAATATTTGCCTATTCTGAATTGGGGTAGCCTGGGCCAGGATAGCTATTGATTATGACGTACGTGAGCAAAAATTGTATAAACACTCGTTTAACAAGGCGAAGAAAAGGCAAATAGGTACGTCAAAGATCGATACAGTCAAAAATGTACTTAGAGATGCCGGAAGACCT
>JAOZRE010000069.1:0-1598 GCA_029940215.1 bacterium
CAATGTTGGAAAGAATGTATAAAAAAAGGCTTAAGGGTTATAAAACAATGGGCTATGTTGTCGGTGATTAGCTGAAAGTAGAGTGAATAATTGATGAACCGATATGGCGAGAATGAATGGTCGGAGTGTGAGAGTGTGTCTAGGAGTGTGACTATCTGATAAAAAAATTCGGGGACAACCCGGTGTCATCGAACCCACTTGTAACTATCTGTATTAATAAATAAATATCATGAAGGGGATACTCCGACCAGTAGCTGAAATTTGATAAGTCCCACTATTTTTAAGAATCTCCATAAAGGCCTATCATGAGCCTGATGAGGGAGAGAATCGGTGAGGATGAAATATCAAGAAAATTCCATTTCTAATCAGGCATTAAGCGCACTGACTAAAGGGATACAGCGAGATTATTGAAGATGGCCCGACGAGAGGATTTAAACCTCTAGTGATATAATAGACTGATTTATAATAATAAATAAAACAAGCATATTTTTTTGCTCTGAAAAACGCACTTTTGAGTGTAATCACCCAAAGTAAATTAGTACGTGAAATAGAAAAATATCCGAACCGATCTATAGAAGCATTTTTCGAAGTCTATGGTTCCCGAGTTTGTTTTTCAAATCCTGATTTCATTTTTTTATGGCATATGGTAGCCTGATCATACAACAGGCTTAGTAATTCTAAAAAGGACCGACAATGGAACCGAACGACATATTGGCTGAAATACATAAACTTGAACTGTCTGAAAAATTTCTTCTGGTCGAAGATATTTGGGATCTTATCGCAAAAACCAATTCCAAACTACCAATGCCTGAATGGCAAAAGATTGAATTGGAGAAAAGGGGGAATGAGTTTCAAGATGGAAGTCTCGAACTGAAAGATTGGAAAACAGTCCACCAAAAAATCAGATCCGAGTTCTAATGAAACTCAAATATACCCTTCGTTCTGAGAATGACCTTCGATTAACGATCAGGTGGTAAGAAGACCAAAGAAAAGGATTGGGCCTTGAATTCCTGGATTGTGTTGAATTTTCAATTAAACGGATTCTCGCTTTCCCAGAGTCCTATGAAAAACCGTATGCTTCACTTCATAGATGTATTATTCGACGGTTCACTTTCGCAATATTCTATACGATTGAAGATGATACAATTGTAGTTCATGCTGTTTTTGACAATAGGCAGGACCCTGTAAACCTTCCTTAATATCAGATCGCTTCCCCGTGTTTGGTCAAACAAGTAATATCAGCGTAAATCCACGAATAAATTGACTTAGCAAGAGAATTTGCTTCAAAAATCCGAATTCTGAAACTCGTTTCGTCAGTTTATCCGGCGTTAAGAGGGTTGATTCTCAAAATACGTCAGCAAGGCTGCCCCTCCCTGAATCAAATCTTGTTCCATGGCGGTCTGTGCAGCATCGGGGTCCTGTTTCTCCAGGGCTGTGATGATCTGTTTGTGAAAGTTGGAACTGGATTTGGGCGTATTTGCGGGAGTTGTCCACCAGGTTCTGAAGGATGGCAATGACATGGTCTCGAATGGCGAAGACCAGGTCATTGCAGCTGCATTCGTAGCGCAAGTCCACTGCGTGCAGGGCGGCGAAGGAGA
>JAOZRE010000069.1:1608-7380 GCA_029940215.1 bacterium
AACGTCTTTCTTTAACAGCCTTATTCATTTCGGTATCAATTTTAACAAGCCGGTTTAGCTGTCGTTTTTTGATTTTTTTTGCGGCTTCAAATGCTGCCAGCCCTTCGTTGGCAATGCGAATGGTCCGGTTCTCAAGGTATTTCTCTTTGTTCAGGATCGGAATCGTTATCGGATGAGCGGGCATCATCTCCAATGCTCCAAAGGAGACGAGTTTGATCAGTGCTTCTCGCACGGGGGTAATACTGGTACCCATTTTGTTCGCCAGATTACGGATAGGTAACCGTTCTCCGGGGTGGAAGCGGCCCGACATAATTGCTTCTTTGATCTGTTGAAAAATTTTTGATGTCAGGTTATCCCGACTAATTTTACTGAGATCTGTAGTCATTTTTATGCCTGGCTTCCGTTTGGGTGATCTACTAACCTGCAGACATTGAATATGCCGGGTTTAAACCCGGCTGAACAGGTTATGGTCTACTTGAATATTTGTAATATGATATATTATGCAACATATGAGATTATTGTCAATATTGGTGGTTTAACACTATTTTGCGTTTAATCTGAAGGGTATTGAAAAAAGACCCGGATGGGCCTTTTTTATTGAGGTCGTTTTTAGATTATCAAGTCTTATTCGGGCTCGGCGACTTTAATCAGCTGTTTTCCGAAATTATCTCCCCGCAGCAACCCGCGAAAAGTCTGTGGGGCATTATTGAGTCCCTCAACCACGCTTTCCCGATATTTGAGTGGTCCGTTTTTCACCCATTCTGACATTTCAGTTTAGGCAGCTGACCATTCCTTAATCCACTCTCTGACCAGAAAGAAACGGTGGAGGGGCGGATTGGGCAGTTTTCCAAGTACGTCGAAAGGAGATTCCACCTCCGACGGGTTTGTTTTGTTATACTGGGAGACGTAACCACAGACGGGGACCCGCGCACCTGGATTCAAGAGGGGGGCTACCGCATGGAGAACCTCGCCGCCCACATTTTCAAAATAGACGTCTATTCCATCCGGACAGGCAGCTTTGAGTTCAGTGGCCATATTCCCGGCCTTCCGGTCTATGACTGCGTCGAAACCCAACTCATTCAGAACATAGTCACACTTTTTTTTGCCACCGGCGATGCCGACGATGCGACACCCCTTGATTTTGGCAATTTGACCGACGACTGATCCCACAGCTCCGGAGGCGGCGGCCACCACGACGGTCTCTCCCGGTTTGGGTTCGCCGACCTTCAGCAGGCCAAAATAGGCTGTGCGTCCGGTCATTCCCAGAACATGCAGGGCAGTGGCAATGGGTCCCAGTGCAGGATCGACCCTGCGAAACAGTTTTGGATCTGCCTCCACTGTGGCATAACTCTGCCACCCCACCGGACCGACCACAATCTCGCCTGCAGTATAATCGGGTGATTTAGAAACGACCACCTGGTTCACCGTTTCACCGACCATGACTTCTCCCAACCCAACAGGTGGCGCATAGGACTTGACATCATTCATGCGGCCTCTCATATAGGGGTCCAACGACAGCCACAGTGTTTTCAGCAACAGTTCGCCCTCCTTCGGCTCGACGACGGGAACGGTCTCGATTTTAAAATCGTCGTCCTTGGGCTCTCCAAAAGGACGTTTGTCCAGTAGTACTCTGGTGTTTAAAATTTCTGTCATATCTGCCTCGTATCGTTGGGTGTGAGTTGTTCAAATTGTCTACATTTATTTAGACTTGCTGAGAGTGCTATCTTTTTTAATGCTGGAATAAGCATGCCAAATCGATCAAGCATCCAAGCCACTGTATATCAGGGGCCGTTGTCGGTATCTGAAGTAAAAATCACCCCTGCAATGAGGTTTCAAGGGAGTCATTTTAAAAATGCTGAGAAGTCTTGTTTTCAAGGGGGGGAACAAAACATGAAGCTCGCAGGTTAATCTGCGGGGGGGGAACCCCACCCTTGCATTTTTATCTGAAGTAACCAGCAGTGGGGATCAATAGTGCTTGATTTTTGTTAATATTAAATCTTGGCGCTGGAGAAGTACTTCATGAACTGGGAGCGTTCGTACATGACCGGATCTTTGATATTTCCATGGTTTAGTTTACCGATGATATCCTTGATGGCAGCATATTTCTTGTCCTTCATCCACCCTTCCATTTGGCCCAGCATTTCACCAATAACCTCCGGTCCTTTTTTATAAACGATGGTTGTGACTTGAACCGCACTGGCGCCGGCCAGGATGTTTTTCAGAACGGTATGCCCGTCGTGGATACCCGTCGTTGAGGCCAGATCACATTTCACTTTATCAGACAGCATGCCAATCCAACGCAGCGGCAATACATTCTCTTCAGGCGAGCTGAAAATATCTGCAGATGTTATCTCCATCTTTTTGAGGTCTATATCCGGTTGGTGAAACCGGTTGAACATCACAATTGCGGAAGCTTCCCGAATGGAAAGGTTATAGATCATATTAGCCATACCGGTAAAGTAAAACCCGATTTTTACGGCAATAGGAATTGAAATGTACTTTTTCACCTCTTTGATAATATTGAAATATATTTGTTCGATCTCCTCACTCTTCTGATTAATATCCCCGGGCATGAAATACATGTTCAGTTCGAGGCCATCAGCGCCGGCATCCTGCAGCCTTTTGGCAAATGCGGTCCACTCGGCAGCCGAAGCACAGTTGATGCTGGCGATAATCGGGATGGAAACCGCTTTTTTGGATTCCGATACCAGGTTCAGGTACTCATCCAGAGTGTGCTGTCTCGTATATCCGGCGATATAGTCCAATTCCTCAGCATGAATTGATTGATCACTCTTCAGTGAATCCACTTCCATCAGAATCTGCTCTTCGAAAAGTGATTTTAAGACAACGGCCGCAGCCCCATTGGCTTCGAGATTTTGAATGCTTGCGGCAGAGTTTGTAAGTCCGCAGCTCCCTATAATAATCGGGTTTTTCAAGCTTATTCCCATATATTCGGTGCTAAAACGGGAAAGTCGATAAATCCCATGTTTATAAAACGTTGATGCAATGGAATAAGGCGTTCCAAATAAGTGGATCACTCAGGTTTTAATTGAAATATCCTTTAATTGTGCTTCTGGGATGGTATGAATAATGGTATGAAATTCAAAAGCAGGTGATTCAAAGAAGGTTAAGATTAGCTGAAAGCCTTTGATATTACTGGAGCCGACAACCGGAGTCGAACCGGTCACCTGCACATTACGAATGTGCTGCTCTACCAGATGAGCTATGTCGGCTCTGCAGAGGGTCTAGCGGAGCTTTTCGAGGGATGACTTGCCAGTGGATTGTCCAATGGCGTCTTCCATCACATGCTTGATCTCCAGAACCTTTGCAGAGTAAAAACGGTCTGGAATCTTCTGTTGAATTTTTGCCAGGGTCTTTGCTGCCTCATCCTTGGTTTCGTAAAATCCAACACGGGTGCGATAGAGATACCCGGCCTCTTCATCTTTTTTCTGCGAGATATATGAATAGTCCACTAAGGAGGTCAGGGTTTTCAGGTCGTTAATGGCTTCCTTACGGCTGGTGTTATCTGTCAGCTGTATAATCCACGGCTTATTACGCTGAATACCAAAATCGATCAGCTCACCGTTCAGTTCGCTGTAACTCGGCAGCACAGCCCAGTAATCAGATGGAAAGATATTCTTTTCGTCGTACTGCTCAAAAATATCTTCCCCGACACCCAGAGCTTCTCTTTCCGTTTCAAAAAAGCCGACTCGGATGCGGTAGAAATACTGTGCTTCTTTCAGGTTGGGTCTTTTGATTTTTTCACGGGTTCGATAGAGGTAGGCATGATAGCCATCCTTGATCAGGGATTTGACAATATCAACGCCCCTGTCCAGCTGATCTGTATTCAGTGACAGCAGTTGCACTGCGTAACGTTTTTTTCGGGTCCTGTCAAAACTGGTTGTTGATTTAGAAGACTCTTTCGGTTTGAAGACCAATCGTTTCCCTGCATCGACAATCACCTTCCATTGCCCGGTCTCTTCGGAGAAGATGGTATAATTGATCTTGTTTTTATTCTGGATCAGAATTGTCTTCCACTTCCAGGGATCACCGGCGAATTCCTTTTTCTTGGCGATTTTCCAGAGGTTGTCTCCTTCTTCTACGATATAGGATTTTTCACCTTCGTCATCATCCAGGTACGCAGCCGCCTTCGGCGTTGTTTCGCTATCTTCAGTTATAACCGGTTTTTCAGCTACTATCCCTTCATCGGCTGATTCGGCGTCATTTTCAGTCTCCAGCACAGGCTGAACTTCTAAAGTTACCCCTTCAGCCTTGTCGTCAGTTGCCTGCACAATTACCTGTTCTTGCTGAGCAGGTGCTTCAGATACCTCTTCATCGCTGGCCAGTTCAAAAATTAAAACGATAATCAGAACGACCAAAATAACTATCGGGATCCCCCAGATAGCTAACGATTTTTTTGTTTGTTCAGTTGTATTTTCCATGACTTTTTTTTTGTATCAACTCCAAATCAATTAAAGCGGAAGTGAATGATGATGTTGACATATTTATGAATGTTCTTGAATTATCTTGCTCTTTTCGGTTTATGTCAATGCCTAATCCCCGTCAAACCGTTTCATACCTTCACATCCATTAGGCCGATCGGGCTTTTTGATGCGGCATTGAGCTTGAATAGCTTGTCATCCCGCAAATTCCCAGCGTTCAGGTGTTGTACAGCCGTATAGCCAATCATGGCAGCGTTGTCCGTGCAGTTTCCTGTTTCAGGAAAGAAAAAACGGACACCTTTTTTTTCACCCAGGCGTTTCAGGCTGGCTCTAATCCCGGTATTAGCAGCGACACCACCGGTTACAGCCATCTGATTCAGCTTTGTTTTATTCAGTGCCTCATCCATTCGCCTTGTTATGATGATGGTCATAATTTTCTGAAAACTGGCTGCAATATCAGCTATTTTCTTTTTACGGTCCTCATCTGAGATTATCAGATACTCTTCGAAAGAGATCAATCGTTGCTTTTCGACAAAAACGCCTTGTCGGATGGCCTCATTCCTGACAGCAGTTTTGAGTCCGGAAAAACTGAAATTTAGAGTCTTTTTCCCTTTCAAGGGGACCGGAAACACTATGGTCGGCTCGGGGCAACAGGCTGCCAGTTGCTCAATCACCGGACCGCCCGGATATTGAAATCCCAGCATCTTTGCCACTTTATCGTAAGCTTCTCCCGCAGCATCATCCAAGGTTTTCCCCAGCAACTGATAGTCTCCAAGTTTCTTTGCATGGATCAGGTGGGTGTGCCCTCCAGATGCAATCAGGGCCAGGTAAGGGAAATGGATCTCCTTATTATCCAAAAAAGGTGCCAGAAGATGTCCTTCAAGATGATCAACAGGCATTATCGGAATATCAAGCATCCAGGCCAGAGTCTTTGCGTAGTTAACACCTACCAGCAGCGACCCGATCAGCCCCGGTGCATACGTTACAGCAATAGCCTTCAGGTCCTTCAAATCAAGACGGTGACTCTCCATGGCCGACCTCAACAGTAAAGGTAAAGATGTCAGGTGTTTCCGACTGGCAAGTTCCGGCACAATACCGCCATATTTCTTATGCAGCTCTGTCTGACTGGAAATCTGACTGAAAATCACCTTCCCGTCAGGATCTAATAACGCCACAGCGGAATCGTCGCAGGATGTTTCAATTGCTAATATCATTTGATCTATTAAGAATTAGTTCTTCAAGGCTCAACAAAAGGGTATTCGACAGTGTATCACTTAAGGGATCGTACAAAAATAACTTGGCATAAGCTGTTCGCAAAAGTCCCGTAAGG
>JAOZRE010000069.1:7390-16022 GCA_029940215.1 bacterium
AATTTTTGAGCCGACCCTAAGTATAACGCACCCTGTCAACTCAAGTCCATATTTGTTCCGATTCTATTGATATCATACTGGTTTTAAAATCAAATAGTCCAGGACGATGAGATATAGCCTTTTTTACTAAAAAAGATATCAAATGGTGTTGATGATGTATTGGTTGATCTGCTCGTCGACAGCGCGCCAGTTGGGGAAGAGGTGTTCCTGGTCCTTGAAGTGCCCGGTGTGCGAGTATCGCCGGCCCTTAACGGTTTTTGAGCCCAGCTGTCGATGTAACAGTTCGTGATATGCCAGATAGCTGATGATCTCTGCCGGGGCATCCATGGAATCGAAAATCAGGGAAAAGGCAATCTCGTCCAGCTTATGAGAGAAGTGAGCCAGTTTCCTTGTTGAAAATCGCTTCAGCCAGACCACCCCAGGCAAGTTATCCATTTCCGGGAACCAAATTTTCTGAACTTTGGCCACTACATCGTCCAAATCCTGATAGATCCCCTTGCCGGTCGGCGCCTTGCCAGGTTCGCCAACTCGGTTCTGACTATCTTCATTGGAATAGTCAAGACTCAGTATATTGACCTCCCGCAGAAATTTCCAGGCAAAGCGATCGGAATAGGATAGGTGTCTTGGTTCGATCAGGGGGGAGACCCTTGCCAGAAATTCCTGGTGCTCTTTGTGAAAATTGAGGAGAACCTCAAGCGGTGCGTGTTTCAACAGCTTTTTTCTGAGCTGAAACGCGCAGGAGTGAAGAGAGAAGGGTATTTTTCTTTGCTGCATGTAGAGCGAAATGTCTGTAATTTTTATAAATTCAGTCTAGTACTACCGATAATACACAAAAATTTCACCCTTCTTATTTGATGTAAAAATGTAGAGTACTTCATCATTAATCCCCTTTTCATACTGCTTATGGAACTCCGGGGACAGTATGTTATTTTCATTGTGAAACTGAGACGGGTTCTTTTTATCAGCAAACGTTCGGACAGAGAATTTTTCCATTCGCCCCGTTGAGTCCTTAACAATATCTACAACTTCCAGTTTGGACATAGCACCATCACGTCTCTTGGTTTCGACCATCAATCCTTTGTATATGATGCTGTTTTTTACATTTTTATTCTTAACCGAAAAGGATTGTTTTTTAAACGCTTCAGATGACATCAGGATAATCTCTTTCCCGCCTTTTGCCCAAAGAACCTCGTAGCCGGCCTGTTGCCAGGTAAATTCAAGCCGGTCCCCTTTTTTTCGCAATTTAAACGGAATACTCTGGATGCGCACAATCGGAAATTTCCCCGTTTTATGAATCCTTTCATACTTGACTTTCAAAGACGCTTTTCCTTTTCTAATCGTCTGATAACTCCCTGGTACCATGATTATTTTTTTCGGTGAAACATAGGTAACATTACGCGCTTCATTCCCGGGGTTTGCCGGGTCTGTCTTCGCCGTCTGTGACATTTTCTTCTGTGCATAGCCAGCAGGAACGCCAAGCATGAGTGCCAGAAATATGATCAGTATGACTCTCTTCATTTTTTTCTCCTCCGATTCGGATTAAACTTGCCTTTCCCAATAATCATTAAGGATTTTTCCTTTTTCGGTCAATGTCAGATCTGTTCCGCGGCTATTAATCAGCCCCTCTTTAAACTCAACCTCCTTTAAAACCCGGTCATAAGGGAGGGATGGGTATTTTTGACGCAGAGAGTCTGTTTCGAGTCCCTGGGCAATCAATCTTAAAAGGTCGCTTTCGAGTAGGACAAAATCACTCTCCTGCTTTTTCAATCCTTTGAGCAGGAACAGATGCAAATGGTTGCCTAATTCAGCCAGAGAAGTTTCGATCTCCGGTTCACCGCGCATGTATAGTGCTGATTTATCTTCAGTTCCAGAGTTTCGGATAAAAACAGCACCTGCTGTTTTTTCATCTTGTGAAATCTTGAAATAAATCAAAGTAGTCTCTTCTGCAAAATAAATTTGCTCTGATCGATAGAAATCAGGTAGATGCTCATCAATAGCCTGCCGAACGACTTCTTCCAGTTTTTCCCTGAAAACAGATCCTGGCAGCAGGTTATTCTTGTTAACATAGTAGGTGTATAAAGTTGTCTTAATACCAGAAGGGAAGGGTTGCGCCAGGTAATTGATTCGTTCTCTCGCACCTTTGTTTTCAACTGCCTGCTGAATGGCCACCAATGCATTAAGACCAGATTTTATACCGTTTCCGGCAAAACAACGAACTATCTTATCCCCGGTCTCGATATAACCAGGTAAAATACTGTGCCCGGATTCTTCTATCCCAACCTGGTATCGATAGTCGGGATGGCTGTTTTCAGCAAACCCGCATTTGAGATAGGTTTTCCAGGCGGTTGAGATCTCAATACCTGACAGATCCTTGCCGCTCTCTTCAGCTGTCAGCAGTTCTCTCAACCTGGCTGCTTCCGGCTGCCCTTTTTGGATCTGAGCCCGAATCATGTCCAATATGGCTTTTTTCAATATCCATTTATCACCAACGCCGGTAATCACCGCCTTGTATCCTTCTTCTTCAGCTGTGATTGCGGTTTTCAGGTCGCTCTCAACTGTATTGATAAACCAGGCTTTATCTTCAACAAGGTCATCCCGGAACTTTATATGCCGCGCCAGGTGGATTCCCAACTGATCTCCAGAGGATATGATTAATCGATCCCCCACTGGATCATAGTCCAGTCGGAAGCAGCGATCACCATCTCCATCAAAAACCAATCCACTCAAACTCAGATCACCCGTCTGAATTTTATTGTTGGAGCGGGCTGTTTTGATCAGGGTCTGCAGGGTTTCATAGGAGTGAAATCGCCCCTCTTGATCTGTAACTTCTAATGCCTGAATAAACTCCTGCCCTTCAAAATCGGCCACGCCACATGATTCATTGATATCACCTTCCAAATTTGTATAGATAATATCATGAAACTGATATTGACCGAAAATATCTTCCAAAACAGTTGAGACGGCTCCCTTCGATGCATCAATGACAAGTATCTGATCCTTGAAGGTTTCATGATTAACCCAACTGTTCCTCGGGTCAGTCTGATATTGGATAAAGAAATGTCGTGCGGACACAGCCTGGTCTTCAAAACCCCCAGTTTCAGGAAAATCCGCAAGGTTCATTTCCTGCTGCTCAAATATTTTGCCACTCAATAACGCGTCATCAGCCGGTAAAAATTTCAAGGCTGTCCATCCGTTAAACAGTTTGATGCCATTCTGATCCGACGGGTTGTGAGATGCTGTCAATACGACGCTTCCAGCCGCTTGTATTGACAGCATGTAGAGCGGTATCGCCGGTGTTGGCAAAATCCCCACAACAACTGCTTTCAATCCGGCTTTACGGATACCGGAAATAGCGGCCTCATTAAATGTCCCTTCCCTGTCTCTTGGATCCCAACCAATCACGATGGGGTCACCTTTATGGACCTCACCAATCTCCTGCAACAGGCTTGCATAAGCAAATGTATAGTGCTCGAAAAAGGATGGTGTTAAATATCCTGACTCCAGAAAACAGGAAAGTGCGTTTTTGCCAAATGTCCGAGGTTTTTCAGTTGAGATTCGCCCCCTGATGCCGTCCGTGCCCTGGAGAATGGTTTCAGATTCCATTAAATTCAATTGAGTTGTTGATGGGATGCAGCGTATTCAAGGTGTTTACACTTCCTGTGTTTTTGATCGGAAGCATACGCTAATTTTCTGTTGCTTTCAATGCCGAATCCCTTAGATACTGAAATGCAGCACCCCTGTCATTTACTTGTGAAAAGAAAAGTGATAATAATAATTTTCACAAAAAAAAGATCACTATTCAGTCAGTTCCCCGCCAAGGGGACAAAATGGATAAATGAAAACCAGTTTTAAGTTCAAACACGTCCGGACACGAAACAGACAGAATATTATATGAAAAAAATCTCTTTAACAGGCATAAAGCCCACAGGCAAACCTCACATCGGAAACTATCTCGGCGCAATTAAGCCCGCTCTGGAACTGACAAAAACACATGATGCACGATATTTCATCGCTGACTATCACGCCCTGACCTCCGTCAGGGATAAAAAACTGATGAAAGAGCAGATTTACGGCCTCGCTGCAACATGGCTGGCTTCTGGTCTTGATCCTGAGAAAGTTATTTTTTATCGCCAGTCAGACATCCCAGAAGTATTTGAATTAACTTGGATATTGTCATGCATGACCCCCAAAGGACTGCTGAACCGTGCCCACGCATACAAAGCATCTGTCGACACAAATACCGAATCAGGCATCGATCCGGATAGCGGTATTGACTGCGGCCTATTTAATTACCCAATCCTGATGGCGGCTGATATCCTGGCCTTCAGTTGCCATGTGGTACCGGTTGGACAGGATCAGAAGCAGCACCTTGAAATTACGCGTGATATAGCTCAGTCTTTTAATCAGACCTTCGGAAAGATACTGACGCTGCCCGAACCGATGATCCAGGAAGAAGTCAAGACTATTCCGGGTATCGATGGTCGCAAAATGAGTAAAAGCTATAAGAATGAAATCCCGCTTTATGCATCGCCCAAACAGTTGAAAAAAAGGATTAACCAGATTGTGACTGACTCCAGAGAGGTTAGCGAATCCAAGGATCCTGATAACTGCAATCTATTTTCTATTTACAGCTACTTTGCAGCCAATGAGGCCGTTGCGGAAAAACGAAAGCGATACCTGGCCGGCGGATTAGGTTATGGTGAAATGAAATCTGAATTATTCGAACTGATTGATACGTTTGTGTCGGAGGGGCGAGCCCGATATGACGAATTGATGGCCGATAGACAACAGATCGATCAGGTTCTCGCTGATGGTGCAGTGAAAGCCAGGGCTATTGCAACACCATTACTCACCAGAGTTCGTGAAGCCATTGGCATGCAATAATCAACCATAATACAGGAGAACATTGGGATGAGAGACCTGGATAAACCAAAAAGTCGACGTATTCGTGGAGCAGAGCTGGTAGTCACCGGCGGAATTACCCTGTTTTTATCAAAGTTTTTGATAGCATTGGGCCCCATTGCACTTTGTGGGTACGGTATCTATCGATTGTTCCTGCGGAAAAGTTACAAAGATGGCATCATCAGCCTGGCTGTTGGAGTCCTGTTATTGTTTCTTCTAAATGGCCCGCTCAGCTTTGTTCCATATCTCCTATATGGTACAGGCGGTTTTCTCCTGGCACTGGGTGCTGTGTTCATGGTTCTCCCCGCTAAAAAAACGGAGGAGGTCGAGGTCAAGACTGCCAACGATGCTTAACAGGGTTATTACATGATATCAAATATTACTGATGCCTTTACGGAGGCGCAGCAGGTTCTCTCCCGGTTCATGTCCGACACTGGAAACTTCGAAAAGGTTCGCCTGTTTTCAGAGAAACTGGCTGATACGATCATCAATGGGCATAAGGCCATCAGCTGCGGCAACGGCGGAAGTATGTGTGATGCCATGCATTTTGCAGAAGAGTTGACCGGACGCTTCAGAGATGATCGGAACGCTCTCCCGGCCATTGCCATTTCTGATCCTTCCCATATCACCTGCACAGGCAATGACTATGGTTTCGACTCCATTTTCTCACGCTATATTGAGGGAGTTGGGCAAACAGATGATCTGTTTCTGGGTATTTCCACATCCGGGAATTCACCAAATATTATCAACGCTGTTAATGCAGCAAAGGAAAAGGGGCTATTCTCTGTCGGTCTACTCGGTAGGGATGGGGGAATGATCAAAGATATGGTTGATCTGCCGATTATCGTGCCGGCCCAAACCAGCGACCGCATTCAGGAGATTCATATTAAAATAATTCATATCGTTATTGAAATAATGGAGAAAATTCTGTTTTCATGATCTTCACTCGCCCGAAATCTCTTCCGGTTTAAAATGTTTGCCATGCACTTCTATGCGCATGTCCGCCTGACATATCTTGCGTTAGGCTGAAACGACTGAAAAACCATCGACTTTTTGCTTCAATTAAGTGAAAATGTGATTTTATCAAAAAAAGTTGCCCCAACCTCGTTCGCCATAAAAATCCATGATCCTGATTCTTGATTTCGGTTCCCAGTATACCCAGTTAATCGCCAGGCGCATCCGGGAACAAAACGTCTACTGTGAAATACAACCCTGTAACATCAATCTTTCCGTTATCAAATCATTCAAGGCAGAGGGAATTATTTTGTCTGGAGGCCCGAGCTCTGTTCTGGGAGAATTGTCACCAACCATCGATAAACAGATTTTAGAGTGGGGAATTCCCATTCTTGGAATCTGCTACGGACAGCAACTGATTGCCTCTTTGCTGGGGGGGGAAGTTCAGAACTCTGATCAATCCGAATATGGCAGAACTGAAATTACATTTGAAAAAGAGAGCCCGTTTTTTGCGGAGATTCCGACAAATGAGTCTCTGACCGTCTGGATGAGTCATGGAGATCTGGTTACCAGTATCCCTGATGGTTTTCAGATACTGGCTACCAGTGACAACTCCCCTTTTGCTGCCATTGCTGATCCGGATAAAAAAATCTTTGGCATCCAGTTTCATCCGGAAGTCACCCACACAAGCTACGGCATGCAGATACTGAAAAACTTTGTTTTCAACATCTGTGAATGCAAGGCCGACTGGGATATGGCCGCCTTCCTTGAAACAAAGATTAATGAAATTAAGACCCAGGTAGGTGACGAAAAGGTCATCTGCGGACTGAGCGGTGGCGTGGATTCATCTGTCGTAGCCGTCCTGCTTCATAAGGCGATCGGTGATAATCTGACCTGCGTTTTTGTCAATAACGGACTCCTGAGAAAAGGCGAAGCAGACCGTGTGATTGATCTGTTTACGAAGCATTACAAAATCAACCTGGTTTACGTAGACGCAACAGATACTTTTTTGGGAAAACTGGAAGGCATAAGCGACCCTGAACAGAAGCGAAAGATTATTGGTAACGAATTTATCGGCATATTTGATCAGGAATCAGCCAAACTGGAAGACATTAAATTCCTGGCACAAGGTACGCTCTACCCGGACGTGATTGAGTCGGAATCGTTCAAGGGGCCGTCAGCTGTCATCAAGAGTCATCATAATGTGGGTGGACTGCCTGAAAATATGAAAATGTCACTTGTGGAACCGCTGCGGGAACTGTTCAAGGACGAGGTTCGCGAACTTGGAAAAACATTGGGGATCGATGATGAACTGGTATATCGACATCCCTTCCCCGGCCCTGGCCTCGGTATTCGAATTCTGGGCGAGATTAGCCGGGAAAAAATTGCGGTTCTTCAGGAGGCAGATCACATCGTCATGCAGGAGATCAAAGCCGCTGGTTGGTATCGAAAGGTGTGGCAATCATTCGCAGTCTTATTACCCATTAAGTCTGTTGGCGTCATGGGAGATGCAAGAACCTACGACTGGACCATTGCTATTCGTTGCGTCAACTCCACAGACGCCATGACAGCAGACTGGGTCCAACTTCCTTACGATCTTCTTGGGAAAATCTCAAACCGCATTATCAACGAAGTTAAAAAAATTAACCGCGTGGTTTACGACATCACTTCTAAACCGCCGGGAACCATTGAATGGGAATAATCAGGGCACCCCTTGTTCATCGGGGTCTCATTTTCGTATATTAACACCCGCGCCTTTCAAGTCACAACGGAATTTAAAAAAACAGAGGATTGTTTCGTATCGGCCATAAAGACTTTTCCAAGCAAATAAAAGGCTTTACGACAGACTCTCGATGCAGCTTATTACTCTCCGTATGCACCATACTCCTTCTGTGAGTGTTTTTCATATTAACACCTTGATTTAACTCAATTGGAATCAAAGCAAATTCAATAAACACCTTGACTCAACCCATTTAAAAAAGAAAAGATAGTTTGAATAATGACCGTAAGAGAGATATCCATTACCTGGAGATTGGACCAGGACTTTATACCCACTGAATTTACAGATTAATTAGGAGAAACAATGGCTAGAAAGAAAATTGGACTTATTGGTGCTGGTAACATTGGTGGAACGCTGGCTCACCTGGCACTGCTGAAAGGATTAGGCGATGTGGTTATGTTTGATATTATTGAAGGTCTTCCCCAAGGAAAGGCACTGGACCTTGCACAAAGTGGTCCTGTCGAGGGATTCGATGCTTCCATCATTGGTACAAATGACTATGCAGACCTGAAAGGCGCAGATGTGATTATTAACACTGCTGGCGTGCCAAGAAAGCCTGGAATGAGCAGAGATGACCTGCTGGGAATCAATACCAAAATTACCAAGCAGGTAGGTGAAGGTATCAAGGCTAACTGCCCCGACGCGTTTATAGTTTGTATCACAAACCCCCTTGATGTCATGGTGGGTGTACTGCAAAAATCAGCAGGACTACCCGGTAACATGGTGGTCGGAATGGCCGGTGTTCTTGACTCTGCACGATTCAGAACATTCCTGGCCTGGGAATTTGGTGTTTCCGTAAACCAGGTGAACGCATTTGTTCTGGGTGGACATGGTGACAGCATGGTTCCATTGACCGGCATGAGTAACATCGCTGGCGTTTCTCTTGATGCATTGGTTGAGAAGGGCACTATCTCAGCAGCTCGTCTGGAAGAGGTTGTTGATCGTACACGTAAAGGTGGTGGCGAAATCGTTGGACTGCTCAAGACTGGTTCTGCT
>JAOZRE010000070.1 GCA_029940215.1 bacterium
ACAGAGGATATGCCTCGACGTTTCTCAGGCAAATGGAAGAGATCATGGGAGAATGCCTGGACAGAAACATTCGAGTTGTTTCCAATGCTGGCGGACTTAATCCCAAGGCACTGGCAGGAAAGCTGGCACAGATTGCCAAAGAGCTCGGTCTTCATCCTAAGATCGCCTATATTGAAGGCGATAACCTAATGGGACGAATCGATGAACTTCAGGAAAAAGGAGAATCATTCATTCATCTAGATAAAGGCATCAGCCTGAAAGAGGCAGGTGGCCGACCTATTTCCGCTAATGCCTACCTAGGAGGGTGGGGGGTTGTCGCTGCACTGGAGAAGGGGGCCGACATCATCATTGGTGGACGATTGGCCGATGCGGCGTTGGTTATGGCACCGCCGGCATGGAAATTCGGTTGGAAAAAGGATGACTGGGATGCTCTGGCAGGTGCTGCTGCGGCCGGGCATATCATTGAATGCGGTTGCCAGGCCACTGGCGGTAATTATTCCCTGGTCGATGAAATTCCCTCCTACAGCAATGTTGGCTTTCCCATTGCCGAAATCCATCGGGACGGGTCCTGTGTGATTACTAAACATCCCGATACTGGCGGCTTGGTTTCCGTGGGCACAGTAACCGCACAACTATTGTATGAAATTCGGGGACCATCTTACCTGACACCGGATGTAACTGCCAGATTTGATACCATCAATATTTCTCAACAGGGAAGCGATCGAGTTGAAATCAGTGGGGTTCAGGGAGAACCACCGCCTTCGACCACCAAAGTTTGTATCAACAACATGGGGGGGTATCGCAACACTTTGACTTTCCTGGTGGCGGGTCTTGATGTAGAAAAGAAAGCCGCTATCGCGAAAAAAGCCCTGTTTGAAGCTGTCGGCGGTAAAGATCAATTTCAACAGGTGGATGTACAGCTAATCCGGACAGATAAAGAGGATCCACAAACAAATGAAGAGGCATATGCCCACCTGAAAATCTCGGTCCTGGATTCGAACCCGGACAAGGTCGGACGTATTTTCACTGCTAAAGCCGTTGGGATCGGACTCTCGAATATACCCGGTCTTGCTACAACGCAACCGCCTGGACCAGGAAACATGACTATTGTCCACTGGCCGACCTTGGTTTCAGCAGGCCACGTTCCGCAAAAGGTTGTTCTATCGGACGAAGAAATGAGAGTGGAATATATGGAAACCGCCACTGTAAAAACATCCGTCGCGCCTGCTTCGTCTTCTGTTGTTAGTCCCATAGTCGGACCAACAAAAAAAGTACCCTTGGGACATATTTGCGCTGCCAGATCTGGGGACAAGGGTGGAAATGCCAACCTGGGTGTCTGGGGGAAAACGGAGGAAGTCTATCATTTTTTACACTCTTTTTTGACCATAGAGCAGATCAAAACGCTACTGCCAGACATGGCCAAATACGAGATTGAACGTTATGAATTGCCGAATTTGTTCGCAATGAATTTCTACATCAAAGGGGTACTCAATGATGGGGTGGCAGCCTCAGTGCGGAATGATCCCCAGGCTAAAACCCTGGGAGAATACCTTAGAGCGAAACTTGTGAATATCCCTGAATCACTGTTGGAAACAAAGGTAAATTAATCAGGTTAGGAGATTTAGCAATTCTGACAACTTCACATTCAAAGATATTTATTAAATTTACAAAACTATTTAGCAAAATTTGTGATTATTCCGCTTTCTTTGCAAAAATTCGCTACAGCGCTGGTGCTACTTTCGCTCAATGCTGTCGCTTAACTTCCCTCAAGCACCACAGTGTTGTGGCTCTAATGCAAATATTTTAAAAAAAGTGAATAGTTACCAAAAATCTTCATCAAAGCCTTTTGTTTAGAAAACACTTATCAAGGAAACCTATGAGAGATCCCTTATTCGAACCCATAAAAATCGGAAACCTCGAGTTAAAAAATCGGATTTATTTGCCGGCCATGCATTTGGGAATGGCTGAGAACTTTGCGGTTACAAATAAATTAGTTGAATTTTATACCGAAAGGGCCCGCGGTGGAGCAGGGATGATTACAATTGGGTTTGCCTGCGTGAATGATGAGAGTAGCGGATTATTTAACGTGATAGGTGCCCATCGAGATGATCTGATTCCCGGGTTGTCCCATCTGGCTAAATCGATTCAAGCTGAAGGTGCCTGCTGCGCAATTCAGATTAATCACTCTGGAGCCAATGCCTATTCTGTATTTATGGACGGAACTCAACCGGTAGCACCATCTAACGTCCCAGGACTCAGTAAGGAAATACCCAGGGCACTGACGCTGGATGAAGTTCAGCAGGCCATTGATGATTTTGCCCAAGCGGCTTTGAGAGTTAAAAAGGCAGGATTTGACGCAGTTGAGGTAATCAGCAGTAGCGGATACCTGATTAGCGAGTTCCTATCCCCCTTGACCAATAAGCGAGACGACGAATATGGCGGATCATTTGAAAATCGGATGCGTTTTGGACTTGAGACCCTGCAGGCTGTCCGCAAAGCTGTGGGAAATGATTTTCCCGTTTTAGTTCGAATCAACGGTAATGAATTCATGCCAGGCGGTCTGGGGAGAAAAGACCTGCAAATATACGCACGTCAATTAGTCGAAGTAGGCGCAGTGGACGCGATAAACGTTAATGTCGGCTGGCACCAGGCCCGAGTTCCCATGTTAACACCGAATGTACCAAAGGGATTGTTTGCCTACTTAACAAAAGAAATTAAACAGCAAGTGGGTGTCCCGGTGATTGCCAGTCACCGCATCAATGATCCAAAAACAGCCAGGGAACTTCTGGCAGACGGTTTATGCGATATGACTGCCATCGGCCGCGGGCTAATCACTGATCCATTTTTCCCTGAAAAAGCCCGGACCGGAAACGAGCAGAACATCGTCCATTGTATTGCCTGCGCCCAGGGTTGTTTTGACGCTTTGTTCCGTCTGGCGTCCGTGGAGTGTTTGTGCAATCCAAAAGCAGGGCATGAAGACGATCGTCGCATCGAAAAGAGTGATCAATCTAAAAAGGTCATGGTCATCGGTGGTGGACCCGGCGGTATGAGCGCAGCTCTGGCTGCCAAGGAAAGAGGTCACGATGTAACTTTATACGAAAAAGAGGGCCGTCTGGGTGGACAGCTTTTCCTGGCATCCGCTCCTCCAGGCCGACAGGAGTTCGCACAACTGGCCAAAGACCTAGCCAATCAATTATCAGTTAACTATGTTAAAGTTGTTTTAAACAAAGAAGTAGACCTGCAACTGATAGAAGATGAAAAACCAGACACGATCATCTTAGCCAGCGGAGCAAAATCATTGACTCCCGGTATCCCCGGGGTGAACGGACCAAACGTAGTCCAAGCCTGGGATGTGCTTCAGGAAAACGTATTCACCGGTCAACGAATTGCTGTCATCGGAGGTGGCGCAGTAGGAATCGAAACGGCTTTGTTTCTGGCGGAAAAAGGGACCTTGTCACCGGAATCGGTTAAATTCCTCCTGGTCAACAAAGCAGAAACACCAGAAGACCTGTTTCAACTCTCCACTCAAGGTACGAAGGATATCGTAGTATTAGAAATGTTAAACAGGATAGGCCAGGATATCGGGAAAAGTACAAGGTGGGTAATGGTTCAGGATCTAAAGCGTTATGGGGTTGATGTACAAAGCAATTCAAAAGCCTTAGAAATTACGGATGAAGGTGTCCGGGTTGTCTGCGACGGGATAGAAAAATTGATTCCAGTCGATACCGTCGTGCTGGCAGCTGGCTCCATACCTAACACTACACTAGGGCTGGTATTAAAGGAAAAAGGCATTGATTTCATTGAGGTGGGCGATGCAAAAAAGATCGGCCAGGCATTTGATGCTGTCCATAATGGTTTTAATGTCGGTCGTGAGGTGTGATTCATGGCTTTAACAGATCATCTAACGTTACTTCTGAATCAACCAAGTCTTCTGAATACATATTTTTTTTAGCTCCGAAAGTTGTTATCATGGTTAAAAATATTTGTTTTTTTGTTTTGGTGGTTTCTTCAAATACGTCTATCTTTTTAGATAGATTTTTCGCATAGGTTTTATCGATTACAAATGGTTCATTTGAGAATTTGATTTCACAGACATTAATCGTATTGTCAAATCGATCAATCAGCATATCTATCTGTGCACCTTGTTTTTCGCTTCCTTTAGGCGATATAAACTGCCAGCAACCAATTTCACCTGATATACTTTCAATTTCAAGAGCGTTTAATATGTTATCAATATGTTTCATACAAACGGCTTCGTAAGCGTAACCCGACCAAGTTTGATATTTTGGGTGCTTAACAGCATTCAGCCAGAATTTAGAATTGACCATAGACGCTTTAAGTTGAAGGGGTTCGATCCATTGCAGATAGAAAAGGGTATATTCATCTACAATTTTGATTGTCATGTCTCGTGTCTTTTTTCCATACGGCACAATTTCCTTTATGAATCCTGACATCTTTAACTCTTGAATTTTTTTCTTAAATCCACCTCCGCTTTTATGACCAGTCAATTCCAGCAAATCATTCCGACGGATATTGTTCCCCTTTTTTGCGATTTGACGAATGATTTTATAGTGACCATCAGCAGAATCAAATAGAGATTCAAACAATCTGCTAAATTCAGTAAACAATAAACCTTCCTCGTTAAAGCATAAAGAGTTTATCACCTGAGCAGCGGATTTCCCCTTTTCTATTTGATTCAAATAGTATGGAATTCCCCCCATTACCATGTATAACTCCAAGACCTGCATGGCTTTTAATTTGATACCTTTACTCTTTAGAAATCGATTACTTTCCCCCAAGGTAAATGGTTTTAAATGAATGACATCTGTGACTCTATTATAGAGCCCTCCTTTTGAATGAATTAATTTTTCCAACATCCAGGAAGCAGCGGATCCACATACAATTAGTTTTAGATTTTCAATTTGACTCCAGGTACAGTTCCACTCATGATCCAAAGCTTCTAATAAACCGGATCGTCTTGTTGCCAACCAGGGTAATTCATCAAAAAAAATAATGATTTTGCCACGTTTTTGGCTTTTTATCAATTTTGTTAGAATCGAAAAGGCCTCTTTCCAGTTTTCTGGTTTTTTTATAGGTAGGTCAGGTTTGAATGCATCAGTAATAGAATTGTAAAAATTTCCCAGCTGTGATTTCAGATCTGAGTTATTTTGGCCAACCAGTTCAAAATAAGGTTGTTTTTTTCTGAAAAATTCACGTATCAGAAATGTTTTCCCAACCCGTCTTCGGCCATATATTGCTAAAAACTCAGCCTGTTTTGAATTTAGGATTTTTGTCAGCTTCTTTTTTTCGTTATCTCTCCCAATCAGTTTTTCCATTGCTCAGCCTGAATCAAATTAAGGATTTGTTATTGTTGTGGCGATTTATAAAAATAATATAACACGCCATAACATAAATTACAATATAGTTATGGCGTGTTATATATACTCTATATATCGCCATAAAAATTTGGGGATTTGGTTATGGCGATATATAAAATATAGGGGAAAAGTATTTCTCTCTAAACTCCCTGAGAAAGCCTACAAAGATGAGCGAGGGAAGTGCGATTGCAAAACAACATCAAGGTAAGTGAACAGGAGAAAAAAAATGTTGAAATAATTGATGTGTCTAAATATCAACCAAAAGAGAATCCTTTTACTGGGGAAGTACTGTTGGAGGGTGTTGAGAAAAACCCGCAAACGCTGATTATACCTTGCTTTAAACGGAAGAACCTCTATGATGGTATCATGATACCGATAAATATCATAAAATAGCACTAAAATAGACTTAAATATTTGGCATGATGAATCTTTCGTTTAATTTTATGCAAAACAAAGAAAGCAAGGGACATGATCATTCGTCCCCTGATTAGTGGCAAACACAGCAATCACTTTCTCATCCTTTGTGGTACCTGAAAAAATGAATCTACTTTAATTCACTGGCGTTAAGCCTTTGACGATTTCTTCCAAAATATCCACAGCGTTTTTCAAGACCTCTTTTTTCTGCGTGCGTTCCCACTCTGTATAATTTGCTTCTACTTTCATTAGATTTTGGTTTATCGTCTGCCATTGAATTTCAGTCATATCGCCATCTTTTATCGCTTTGGGTGCAACAAACCGGGCTTGATTGAACAGGTCTTTGTTTTCCTTCAAATCTGCCAGTGTTCCTTCCGGCTGGACTTGACTGATTTCCAAAGCTCGCACGGTTTTATCCGAGGCTGCCGCTGCAATGTCCCTGAGCATAATATCAATCCTTTTTGGGCTGTATTTGCTCAAACCGCCCCTGACCGGATGGATTCGATCTCCAAAAATCCCCCTGGCGATAGCCCGCCGAATGGGAGAATGCGTAATGATAATTCCTCCGTCAATGGTGGGTACGGTAATTGAGAGAGTGGAGTTCCCTCTTTGTCCACCATCAGCATACCACTTGACATCGCCGGTTTCCCGGTCCAAAAGACCGACGCCCACTTTCACCGGACAAAATGTAGGGGTCCCGCCGAATAGTTTTACCGACGGACCGACCCCAGCGTGAAATGCAATACCATTTGCTGTTACAAGAGCCGTAAGAAGATTCCATTGGTGAAACTGTGAATTGATATCCTCATACATATCAAATTTTGAACGCCAGGCCACTTCCGCTTTCGTTCCCTTGTCAATAATCTTAAATACATCCCGCCGGGTCACACAAAAGATTTCATTGTTATCGGAGGCAACTGTTACCGAAGCGATAATCTGGTTGCCGCTTTCGACCGACCCCAGGCTGAGTTTCCAGATAATTTTGCCGTCATAATCGTAAGCGATCAGGTTTCCAAATGCATCACCGACATACCCGCGTTTCCCGTCACCTCTGAATGAAGCGGTAGAAGCCGATCCCCCCTTAAACGAGAGGGTTGCACCAATGTCAAATTTCCATTTATAAGGCCCATTATTGTCAGGAACCACATCCACCCGATACACAGCGCCATATTCGGAGATACCATCCTTTTTTCCATCTTTTTCATCCAGATCCGTGGCGGTCAGCCACAACGCCCCGGTTCTCTGGTCTATCGAAAAAAAGTTGGAATTATTCACCCCTTCACCCAAAACAATCGCTACCTGATGTTGGAATGTATATCCGTCCGGTGCTCCGTCAAACATGAACTTCAGGTCACCGTCCACCAGCTTTTTTACCGCTTTTGGAATCTTTCGATCTGCCTTCAGCGGTGCGATGGCACCCGGTAATTGGAACGTTTCAATGGTCTGATTACCCGTTTTTCGATCAAACGCCCAAATCCTTCCATCACCAGTTACTGCAACAAGGGCATCCATTACCGGATGATAATTAGGGCCGTAGCTGTGATAGCTACCCAGGTTTCGAAGGGTAATCTTTTCCGGCAATGGCGATAGCCCCCGGGTGGGTTTTCTGTAAATAATTTTACCATCGGGATGTAACGCCATCACCTCGCTAACGGTTCCATGATAAATAATCTCCTGACCGGGATTATTCGGATCATCCAGAACCAGGGGAAGGCTCCCGCCAGTTGCAATTTTTTCGCTGAAAATTTTCCAGAGGATCTTTCCGGTTTGACCATCAAATTTGATAAGTTTTGCTTTATCATAGGGAAACTTCGGTGATTGATATATGTCTCCTTTTCTGTCCATAACCACAGGTCCGGCACCAAAATAGTCGTTATTGGCAACCCAGTCCAGTTCCAGGACAGGGCCAACCGCCGTAGTGATTTCATCGGTATTGAAAGCATCCCCATGTCGCGATCGCCAGATGTCCCTGGTCGCCATCACCTCGTTGGCTTTATGGATCTGGCGTTCCCCCCTGGGCTTCCATGTGTTTCGTTTTGGGGTTTCAAATTTACGGACCGATGGATTGACGTCCGCAGTGTACTTCATCCAACCCAGTTTCAACAACGTTCTCTGTTTCTTGCACCCGACAACCCCGAGTAACAGAAAGAAACTAATTGATATAATAAATACTTTTTTGATTGTTTTCATGTTTTTTCCTTCCATAATGAGAAGACGTTTATTGTTCTTCTGATTTCCAGACCTTTTTCTTCAAATTGTTCCATGTATCCACAACCTTTTTCTTGATGAATTGCTTCTTCAGTGCGCTTAAGCTGATTTCCATCTGATCCCAGGTATAAAAAGGGATCTTCAGGGAATATCGGGTTGGTTCGTCATCACCGGGTTCAACCAAACCATATTTATCAACACTGTAGATAAACGGCATGACCGTCATGAAAGTCGGCTCCAGCAACCATAACTCATGTTCTGAGATATCATTCATCTCTTTCGGGTCTTCCAAAAGGCTGTACATTCGGGGTTTCCATAACTTGTTGACCTCAGTTTCGGTTCTCCCTGCATCTTCACCGGTAATAAAAATCTTGAACTGACGCCATTTCACCCCCATCAGGGTATCGCCGGAAAAGAACAGCACCGATTCCCTGGCTGACTTCTCTGTTTTACCCTGGAAAAAATCCATTTGATCTTTGCCGTCAATGGCGCGATCATCCGGGATTTCTCCTCCTACAAGGTTTGTCAATGTTGGAAAAAAGTCATGAATAGCGACAATTTCGTTGGTCACTCGGCCGGCGGGGATTTTATCGGGCCAGCGCATGATCATGGGAGTTCGAATGGATCCTTCATGAATGGTACCCAGGTAACCGCGGAAAGGTCCTGAATCCCCAACGTACGGATATTCTGAACGGTCCGGTCCGTTATCACTGGCATAAATGACCAGGGTATTATCAGCAATCCCGGCCTCTTCAATGGCAGCCAATACCTGTCCTACTCTGTGGTCGTGTTCCATTACCGCTTCTGCATAACGACCTGCCATGGATTTACCCGCAAAATCGGGATGAGGGATTGAGGGATGATGTACCAACGACCAGGGGATATACAGAAAAAATGGCTTGTCCGATTTAGCATGCTTCTTGATATAGTCAGCCGATTTTTCTGCAATGATTTTATCCACATAAGGACGCATCTCTTCATTGTAGATCTTGACTTTTTGAGCTTTTTCTCCCCTGCGCGACTCAAAGATATAGGGGGGGCGTTTAAGTCCGATTTCAAAATTATATCTTTTGTACGACCGTTGATACATTGTGACATCCGTACTGAAAGGAAATCCCCACCACTCGTCAAATCCCTGCTCCGTGGGAATACGTTCCGCCCGACTTCCCAAATGCCACTTTCCATAGATAGCGGTATCATAACCCTCTTCCTTTAATACTTCGGCGATGGTTACTTCCCAGGGAGCTAATCCTCCCGGGAGTCCGGGGACACCGACAGCTCGCATTGTTCCGGAACGGACGGCAAGTCGTCCGGTCATCAAGGCTGAGCGTGATGGCGTGCATTCGGTTTCCACATTAAAGTTGGTAAAACGAGTTCCCTGCTCAGCTAATTTATCAAGCTGGGGGGTAGGCGCTCCACGAACTATTCCTCCACCGTAGGAGCCAAGATCTCCATAGCCCAGATTATCACTTAGCATGATCACAATGTTGGGTTTTTTGGCTGCTACCGCTGCTGACATTGGAAATAAAAACAAACCTATAGCCAGCATTAATGCAGCACGGATAAAAATGCTCTGTATCAGTTGCATAGTAGTTTTCTTTTTATAGGGTTAGACTGAATTGAATCCCCAGGGAACCAGAATCTGTTCAATCCAGGTGAATTTGTATGATAAGGGATTTGGTTTCTTTCTCTTTTCGTGTAGCTATTATTATTTGGGTTTTTTGTTGGAATATTATTTTAATTCAAAACAAAAATCACCACCCAAACGGGTAGTTTTAAACATATTTTATGATTCTTCTCCCACCCAGGAAGTAGCCGCAAAGTCTCAGGTGTTGTTTGTCAGTTCATAGGCCGATGGAATCATAATCTCCTCGGCTCGGGCAAAGTGGTGAATAGTTACAAATGAATTTTATTAGGAACAGACCTCATTACGGCCTGGTAGACAGATAGGTTTTAAAAAAACATATTGCGAAAGTTATAATAAAACGATACATTCGACGTCGAAAGTTCAAAAAATAATGTAAATTCGCAATATTTCAATTCGATTGTTGGTATGACTAAATATTCATATATAAAAAGAATCCATCACACTCCCCTTGTTACATATTTGACATCGGAAATACCCAAAGGCATCATTGTCAGCGGGATTGTGGGCGCGGGGAAAACAACTTTGGTTACAGAAACATTGAAAGAACTTAAAAAGACATATCAGATATTTAAATTTAGTGGTGATGATATTAAATTCCGAAAGCGCGTTGCTGAGGATTCACAATATATATTTGATTATGTCACATCAATGACAACAAGGGCTGCACTTGTTTTTGTTGACGAAGTTCAAAAAACAGAAGCGGTTTTTGATGCGTTAAAATATGCCTTTGACCAGGGTGGGATTTCGTTTGTTGTTTCTGGATCTAATCCTCATTATTTATCTACTGTGGCAAAGAAACGCCTTCAAAGAAGAGCGGAGATTTTGCAGCTTCCTCCCCTTTCTCTCCCAGAAATTCTAGCAAGTAAAGGCTTTATTCAAATATCTGATATTACCTCTATCCATGAAATGTTTCGAAATTCCAGCCTTCTTCCTGAGTATCCTTCTTTCAAGTTCACGGTCGAAGACATTCGTTCCGAGTTAGATACGTATTTGCTCTATGGAGGACTCCCGTTGTCATACCACCGTAAAGCTGAGGATGACAAATTACGTGAAATACAACTTGTTGTTGAACGAGGTTTTGAAGCGCTATATTCTGATGGTGATAATGTATCCGATATTATTCGAATCGCTGTTGCTGAACGTCATTCCAAAGAATTTGCATATAAGGGAATTATGCAGTCTACGGGTATCAGAAAAAGGGATACTATAAATCAAGTAGTTGAAGAACTAATACGGCATGGCTATCTGCGTAAGAAAAAACCTGTTATTTTGGAAGGGGGTAGACGGTCGTACCTTTCAATCTATAGTTATTGTGATCCCGGAATTGTAAGCTACTTATCATCAGAAGTAACACTTGACCCAACGTTGGGGCCAAGAGTTGAAGGTGTTGTCCATAACAGGCTTTCAGATATTCAAGCAAGAATTCCGCTAAAATCCCAATTGGGATACTACAAACCATATTCAATTGACCGTGGGAATAAGCTTAAATTTCTGCAAGGAGAAATAGATTTCCTCTTTTCCCTCGGCAAAAAAATTCTACCCATTGAAGTAAAAGCAGGCGTAATAGGCGCCAGAATGGATCTTAAAACCCTAAAACAGTTTATAAAAAAACAAAATTTGCCCTTTGGCGTTATCTTTTATGCTGGAATGCCGAATTACAAAGAAAACGAGAAGCTGCTATTCTGGCCCTACTGGTTGCTCTAAACTCATATTGACAGGCTACTGTCTCTATTTTTTTTCTCCACCTCCAAATACCTTGTTTTTAATTCCACCCAATGTGTCCATCACTTTCTTTTTGATGATTTTATTTCTGAGGGCACCCAGGCTCAATTCCATCTGTGTCCAGTTATAAAAAGGTGTTTCCAGGGAATATCGGGTCGGTTCCTCTTCTCCCGGCTCTACCAATCCATATTTATCGACACTGTAGATAAACGGCATCAGTGTTTTAAAAACAGGCTCCAGAAGCCACATCCCCCTTCCCTGGATATCGTTTTGCTCTTTTGGGTCAATCTGCAAATTGTATATCTCTGGTGCCCAGAGTTTATCAACTTTTCGTTCCCATCTATCCGCGCTTTCTCCGGTGATATATATTTTAAACTGGCGCCATTTAACAGCCATAATAGTATCTCCAGAGAAAAACAGTATTGCTTCTCTGGCGGATTTATCGGTTTTTCCCAGGAAAAAATCGGTCTGGTCCTTTCCGTCAATCGCCCGATCATCCGGGACTTCACCACCGGCAATCGCTGCCAGAGTTGGTAAAAAGTCATGGATGGATACAATTTCATTGGTTTCTCGCCCGGCCGGGACTTTGTTGGGCCACCTGATAAACATGGGGGTCCGAATCGATCCTTCATGCACAGTCCCCAGATATCCACGGTATGGTCCGGTGTCACCAATCAAGGGAAACTCCGCGCGGTCTGGGCCGTTATCGCTGGCGTAGATCACAATAGTATTATCTGCAATACCCGCTTCATCAATGGCTTTTACAACTTGTCCTACCCTGTAGTCATGCTCCATCATTGCATCGGCAAAGCGACCGCTGCCGGACTTTCCTGCGAAATCGGGGTGGGGGAGTGAGGGATGATGCACCAATGACCAAGGGATGTAGAGGAAAAATGGACGTTTTGATTTTGCATGATCATTGATGTACTTAACCGATTTTTGAGCAATCGTCTCATCTACGAATGGTCGCATCTCATTATTATACACTTTCACTTTTTTCAGTTTTTCCCCTGTGCGCCCTTCAAAGATATAGGGAGGTCGTTTTAAACCAGGTTTGTAATTGTGCTCTATGTAGGCTTCCTGAAACCAGGTCACTCCAGTACTGAAGGGGAATCCCCACCATTCATCAAATCCCTGTTCTGTTGGAACGCGTTCCTCTTGACTGCCTAAATGCCATTTTCCGTAGATGGCGGTATCATAGCCCTCGTCCTTTAGTATTTCAGCGATGGTTACTTCCCAGGGAGCTAATCCTCCCGGTAGCCCGGGGACACCGACAGCTCGCATTGTGCCGGAACGAACAGCAAGACGTCCGGTCATTAGGGCAGAGCGAGAAGGCGTGCATTCGGTTTCCACATTAAAGTTGGTAAAACGAGTTCCCTGTTCAGCTAGTTTATCAAGCTGGGGGGTGGGTGCCCCACGAATTATTCCTCCACCGTAGGAACCCAGATCTCCATAGCCCAGGTTATCACTGAGCATGATCACAATGTTGGGTTTTTTGGCCGCTAACGCTGCTGACATTGGAAATAAAAATAAACCTATAGCCAGCAATAAGGCAGTGCGGACGAAAAAGTTCTGTGTCAGTTGCATAATAGTCTCCTTTTTATTGGATTAGACTGAATTGAATCCCCAGGAAACCAGGACCTGCTCAATTCAGATGAAGCTATAATATAAGGTGTTTTACTTCTTTCTCTTTTTGTATAGCTATTATCATTTCGAGTTCTTGGGGGGTATCCTATTTTAATCCAAAATAAAAATCACCACCCATATGGGTAGTTTTGAAAATAATTTATGGTTCTTCTCCTATCCAGGACGTAGCCGTAAAGTCTCAGATAGTGTTTGTCAGTTCATAGGAGGCACGACGAAGGATCTGTATAAAAAATCATACTTCTATAAAAAACTACCCATTTGGGTGGGGCACTAATGAAAAAATCTGATACTATTTTGTCGATTCGTTTATTAACGGGATGAGAATAGAATGAACTCTAAATAACAAACCTCACATCGAACCGCTTTCATTGAAGTGCATCTAATTTCAAGAGATACAATGATTCAACAAACACATGTCATCGCTTATGACCTGGGCACAACCGGAAACAAGACAAGTCTCTACAAAATAGGTGAGACGCTGGATCTTGTTGCCTCCAGTATTGAAGAGTACCCGATTATATTCACAGAAGATGGGGGTGCCGAACAACGTGTGGATGACTGGTGGGCCGCGATCTGCAAATCAACCAAAGCCGTTTTGGCAGAAACGAAAACAGATCCGGATAAAGTGAAAGGAGTTGTTTTCAGCAGTCAGGCACAGGGAGCGGTGTTTGTGGATAAGGAGGGTACCGCGCTCCGAAATCCCATGGGCGCCCTGGATGGCAGATCATACAAACAGGTAGAGCGCTATCTCCATCATGGCCTTTTGCGTATCGAAAAAATTAACCTGTTTAAGCTGCTAAAAAGTCTGCGAATAACCGGTGGTATTGCCGCTACTCCCAAAGATCCCCTTTGGAAATACCACTGGGTGAAAGAGAACGAGCCCGAGGTTTTCCGCAAAACACATAAGTTTCTGGATATTAAAGATTATTTGGTATTACGTTGTACTGGTCAATACGGAATGACCATGGATTCGGCCCAATTGACTTTTCTGTTCGATACTCGGTCAGGAAAAGAGGGCTGGCATAAAGGTCTGTGTAAAATGTTCGATGTGGATATGAATCTTTTACCCCCTGTTATTAAATCGACCGATGTCGTTGGTGGGCTGACCGACCAATCCGCCCGGGAAATGGGACTTCAGCCAGGGACCCGGGTTTTTGGAGGGGGGATTGACACCTCTCTTTCCACAATTGGATCCGGATGTACGGGACTTCACGATGTTCATATTTATGTCGGCACCTCTGGTTGGGTCAGCTCTAATGTCAAAAAAAGGAAGGTAGATGTCACCAATTTTATCGCGTCTATTTTCAATGGTATGCCTGGTTATTTCAATTATGTGGCCGAACAGGAGACATCCGGCTCATGCCTTCAATGGGTGCGTGACCATATGGCTCTTGAGGCGATTGATATTTATCTGAAGGAGCAAAGGCGAGATAAAAAAGACGAAAGCGCCAAAATTTTTGATCTACTTAATGAAGCAGTAGAGCAGACCTCTCCGGGTGCAGACAACCTGATATTCACCCCCTGGCTGCATGGCAATCGATCCCCCAGAGAGGATGCATTTGCTCGTGGTATGTTCTTTAATATCAAACTGAGTACGGGTCAACGTCAAATGGTTCGTGCTGTTTTGGAGGGAGTAGCCTATCACAAGCGTTGGATGTTGGAAGCGATAGAGAAAACATTTCCTCGCCAGGAAACAATTCGTTTTGTGGGAGGAGGAGCCAAGTCAAGCACCTGGTGCCAGATAATGGCGGATGTGACCGGCCATAATATTGAAACCGTCCACAATTGTCAGGATATCGGGACTGCTGGTGGTGCAATAGTCTGTGGGGTGGGAATGGGAATTATTTCATCATTTGAAAAGGCAAAAGCGTTGATACAGGTCGATAAGATCTATACTCCGCGCAGGGAGTATAAAGCAATATACGACAAGAATTTTGAAGTGTTTAAGCTTCTCTATAAAAATAATAAGAAGCTATTCCACAAATTGAACAAGTGATTCTGATGTTCGATCCTGGATTTCTCAGCATATGAACAAATGGCGGATGAACTGATTTTAACCCTTATGAACAGTTAACAGTGCCTAGATTTGGATAAATTGTTCGTTTTTGATGATAACTTTAACATCTGCATTCTGGTGAAAGCTGGGGCGCGAAGAACAAGGGAGAAGCCTTATGAGTAGAAAAAAAACCTTATTAGATCGCCGAAAATTCTTAAAAACAAGTGCTGTTGGTGCTGCCGGTTTAACTATGGGAGCCGGATTACCTGCATGTACCAAAAAGGAGCACCCGGTTCCGGAATTGATTCCTTTATCGAGCAGACCCAAGCTTGATTCGTCTCAGAAACCCAATATTATTTTTCTATTTTCAGATCAGCATCGATATGATGCCATGGGCTGCGCAGGAAATCCGGTAATAAAAACGCCCAACCTTGACCGGTTGGTTTCCCGTGGATTGAACCTGGCTAATACCCAGTGTGCTTCACCCGTCTGTCAACCCTCCAGAGCCTCACTTCTGACTGGTCTGTATCCACATCAAACTGGCGTTCTCTGTAACCGTCGAGAAGAGATTGATCCCAGGCTGCCGACAATGCCCCGACAACTTCAGAAAGCCGGGTACAAGACAGCCATTATTGGAAAAACCCATTATTGGAATCTGATGCTCAGCAGCGTGAATTTCTCAGTCATGAATTGGGGGGTTGACGCCCGTCAAAAAGAGGATTACATCCGTGCCTTTGGTTTTGATGATGTCATTGAAGAGTTCGATCTTTCCGTTCATGCGTTTGATAAATTTAACATGAGTATTTCCACCCCCTATACCGAATACCTGGAGGAGCGAGGAAAACTGGAGTCATATAAAAGACAGATCCGGACGATGTCGGAAAAGACATCTGGGCATTGGGACGGACAGACCAGTGTGCTATCTCAGGAGGAGGATCATACCTCTTTCCTCACCCGAAACGCAACTTCCTGGATAAAAAAACAGGACCGAA
>JAOZRE010000384.1 GCA_029940215.1 bacterium
ACGGGCTTTTTCATCCAGTTGGTTCGAATCTGTTTGGCCCATTCGCGATTGCCTGCCAGAGACCAATCCGTATCCGGTTCATTCACAAACTCGTTTAAATGGCGGGTGCCGATGTTTTCAGGATAGGATTCCTCCAGGCGATTCTGTGTTCGATTGGGGCGGCTTTTGACCTGCTCGATTTTTGAGCAGGACTCAAAAAACTGATTCTGTAAAAAAGCCCACTCGCTGGTTCCGACTTTCAACCCGGGGGCATACCTGAGAAAATTATCGGGGGCCGTGTTTTCATCCAGTCGCCTGATCAGGTAGGCGATGGCATTAATAAACTGTTCATTTTCCGCTACTGGTGCATAAAGAAGCACATCACCGGTTTTTTCAGTGATGGATCTACGAATATGGTCTGCCATGCCCTCCAGCATCTCAAAATCTACAAATTCAAGCGCCTCATAGTGAGTGGCTATCTGGTAGGCAAATGCCAACTCAAACAGGTTGTGTGATGCGATTCCCAGGTTGACCGCTTTGATTCGCTCCTCCTGCATCCCGTAAATTACCATCCGCTTATAGTTGGCATCCACATCCGTTTTACAGTCGTATGTCGCCAACGGCCAATTGTTGATGTCGGAATCAACCATTTCCATCTCCATGTTGGCACCTTTAACGATCCTAAGCTTGATTGGACTGCCGCCATTTTTGAGCCTTAGTATCGCCCAGTCCGATAACTGCTGCTGAATGCCATGAGAATCAGGAAGGTATGCCTGCAGAACAATACCAGCCCTGTGGTTTTTGAACTCTTCATCGTCCAGTGTTTCCATGAATGCAACAGAGGTGATCTCCAGGTCGTGGTACTCCTCCATATCCAGGTTGACAAACTTTGGCACCGTTTCACCGTTTCTGCGGACGAAGGTATGGACCTGCGCTGTTCGATACAGCACCGACAGCCGCTCCTTGAGAACGTCTATTGTTTCACGAAAGGCCAGTGGCAAAATCTGGGAGTAAATGGTCGATATTTTAACTGAAATATACTCGATCTCAGGATTTTTCAGATCCCTCAGGTAAATATCCATTCGAGCCTTGCACTCCGCCTCACCCAGAACAGCCTCTCCCAGCTGATTGACATTCATTCTGACACCCTGTTTTTTCCTTTTTTTCAGATGCCTCAGCAGGGGGCCCGTTTCCCCGGGAAGAATCGCCTGGCTGCTGAAATCCCTCATCTTATTTACAACCTGCGGAACTGAAATGGCGGAGAATGAACTCCCAAATTGCAAAAACAGCTTAACCAGAGCTTTTTCCCACCGTGAAAAGAAAGCGGGGATCGTGTTATTCTTGAGCGTGTAAATAATTTGATCTGCCACCCGATCGCTATTGCTGGAGCGGAATGCCTGGTCAATCATCTGTGTTAACACGACCTTGTCACGCGGATGGCGTAGTAAACTGGCCATCTGTTGCTGGAAGGTTCTCTCTTTTTTTCCAATGACCTCATCCGCCCTTAACTGCCACTTTTCAGCAAGCTCAGCAGCCTGTTGCGAAAGCTGCTCAATATTCAGTTCCTTCATGGTTCACTCCCAAATTCCAATTATCGGTTTAAGCCCCTCTAAATCCTGCCCTGATCATTCAGTATTTTAGTTAAAGTATAATGGTTTAACCAATATACCTATTACATACTTGCCGGTGCCTGTCAAGAGAAAAAATTGACTAGGGGCCACTCGGTTGAGGGCGGTTTTTCCCGAGAGCATAATTGCATCTGCCACTTCAAAAACCGTATTGGCAATATCGGTTATTTCCGCACGTGTGGGAATGGGGTTTTCAATCATTGACTCCAGCAGGTGGGTGGCAATGATGAGGTATTTCCAGTGGATGGCACACAGGCGGACAGGCTAGCACCTTTTGTCCCTGGAAAAAAGTCCCAATTCATCATTTATTGGGATTTGTGATGGGCTAAGGGATATGTGGTTTTTATGAATTACTTCTAGAAGAGGGTACTTCTGAAATTGACGATTAAAAGCGATAGATGTAGAATCATCAAAAATGCGATTTACGTTTTGTTTAAGGATGATAAAAAACCCGACTGTAAAAACTGGATGGATGCGGCGATAATGGAAAAGGCCCGGAAATGGGCTGCCAATGACTATTTTGACAATGAATTTCGAAACGAAATCAAACGCCTGATAGATAAAAACGATGAAAATGAGTTGACGGACCGTTTTTACAAAGACCTGGAGTTTGGTACCGGCGGATTGAGGGGTATTCTGGGTGCAGGGTCCAACCGGATGAATGTATATACTGTTCGTAAGGCCAGTCAGGGCCTGGCCAATTATCTACTCTTGAACGGAGGTCAATCTCCCAGCGTTGCGATTGCTTTTGACTGTCGTCAGTTTTCAGATATTTTCAGTCGGGAAACAGCCTGTGTTCTGGCAGCAAACGGTATTCAGGTTTATCTGTACAGGGAATTGCGGCCTGTTCCCATGCTATCCTTTACGGTTCGCGAACTGGGCACAACGGCAGGGGTGGTTGTAACGGCAAGCCACAATCCGGCAGAGTACAATGGTTATAAGGTATACTGGTCCGATGGATGCCAGGTGACACCCCCTCACGACGAAGGAATTATTGGGGAGGTCAATGGTATTGAAAGCTTTAAATCAGTCAGCTGGGAGCCTTTTGAGACTCTTTTCAAGAAAGGAGAGATTCAGTATGTTCCCGAGAGTATTGAGGAGGCTTATTTTACCAGGGTGGAGGCGCTTGCCAGGGGAAACCGGGATGCCAACCGGAATTTTGGAATTGTGTACACCCCGCTGCATGGTGCCGGCAACTACCCGGTTAGAGAGATTCTGAAGCGGAGGGGGTTTGAACATGTCAGAATCGTGAAGGCTCAAGAAGAGCCGGATGGTGCTTTCTCCACCGTTGTCTCCCCGAATCCGGAGGAACCCACAGCACTGAAGCTGGCCCAGGAAGCAGCTGGTGATGATGATCATCTGATTGTGGGAACAGACCCGGATGCTGATCGCATTGGCGTGATGGTTCGACATAAAGGTGAATGGGTCAAAATCAACGGTAACGAGATTGGTCAACTGATGCTGGCCTATTATCTGGAGAAGCTCAACGACCAGCAACAGCTGCCGGATGACGGTGTTTTTATCACCACCATTGTTACCTCAGACCTTGGGCGTGAAATCGCGGCCAGTTACGGTGTTGAAACCATAGAAACCTTGACCGGTTTCAAGTACATCGGTTCTGTTATTCGGGAGATGGGAGAGACCGGAAAGGGGACCTTTATCTTTGGAACTGAGGAGAGTCACGGCTATCTGTTCTACGATTTTGTCAGGGACAAGGACGCTGTGATCGCAGCGATGATTTTCAGTGAAATGTGTGCAGAACTTCATCAGCAGGGAATATCGCCCATCGACCAGTTGGACAGGATCCATCGTCGATTTAGCTTCCATTCTGATTCCCTTGTCAATAAAGTGATCAAGGGGCATGAGGGTGCAGCCAAAATCGGGAAAATTATGGAAGTCCTGAGAGAAAGCCCTCCGGCGAAAATCGGCGATGTGCAGGTGGTTTCCATCAGGGACTATCTGAAAAAGGAGATTGTTGACTGTATCGAAGGCAGGATTGCAGGTGAAACAACCCTGCCCACTTCGAATGTGCTGGCTTTTTACATGGCGGATGGTAGCCGCATTACGGCTCGGCCGTCGGGTACTGAGCCGAAAATAAAATTCTATTTCAATCTAAAGGGCACTGACAGAGAGACACTGCAAAAAAACCGGGTTGCCTACGAAAAAGATTTTTGCAGGTTGATTGACAGTATTTAATTGGGAAAACCTGTTCCCGAAATAGGCTCGATTTGATTATCCTGAATTCATAACCATCAATAAAAGGAGGGGATTTGGAACAAGCAGATATAGACCTGATTAAAAGTCATGCAAAAGATAACAACCAGCTTGACCGGCTCTATAAAGAGCATGTGAGGCTGGAAGCAGAGATAGAAAAAATTCAGACTGTTCGCATTAAAAGTGCAGATGATGAGAAAAAACTGAGAGAACTGAAAAAGGTCAAGCTGGAAGGCCGTGACCAGATGGAACAGATTTTTCAGACCCTGAGGTAGGCAATCATCGGCAGTAGAAACATCCCCATTTATGCAGAAGGGGATTGCTCGATTGATTTGATTCAGTTATTTTTAAAGTTTGATTATCGTCGCCGGAATGGAAAAGACCATCAGCCATGATAGCCAATGGTAACCCGGGGCGCATGAATGCTGAAACCTGTTTCGATCAGGGCGTATGGTTGTTCAGAGTATCTTTGTTATCGTTCTGGGGATGGTATTTGGCTCGTTCCTCCTGACCATGGCTGATCGTCTCCAGCAGGGTGACTCTGTCATGCGT
>JAOZRE010000071.1 GCA_029940215.1 bacterium
TGCCGTATAATGATCAATTCCATGATGTTAGTTGTCTTGTTGTTTAAAATTCCAATTTATCGACAAAGAAAGGCTCAGCCTGGACGTTCAACGCCTACCTGGTCCATAAGCTATACTAACTACTTGGTTATATATTGTTTTTAACTCTATATTTTTTGCCAATCTGACACATAGTTGCATCTACCTTTATGTCAACAACATAGCCTACTTAAGGTATAATGTCGACCCGGCCTGGCAAATGAAGGACCCGCCGCAAGCAGCGGGGTATTAATCCCATGCTTCACAATAAAGCAACAGATCCGGGCCTAGAGAACCCGGTTTTGATTTGCCCCCTGGAAGGCCTTTGTTTTCTACTATGTCATCCCTTCGGAGGAGGGAAACCAGATGTTTCAGCCGGTTACATACCTGGACCCCCACCTTCGCGGGAGTTGGTGTGCGGGTATTGTTTATATAATAGCAGATCATTGAGATTCCCGAAAAAAGGCTTTAATGGCTACCAAAATTATGAGAACTCTGATAAGTTGAATAAAAGAAACAATATTCGACAATATAAAATGACCAAGAGAAATAACTCAGAAGGTAGGATCATTCAGTCCGTTGAACGAGCTGTTAAAGCACTGTTGCTGTTTCTGGAAGATGACAACGAACTGGGAATAAAAGATTTTTCCGCGTTGCTGGATTTACCGAAACCAACGATATACAGCATTGTCAACACCTTGACCGTCCACAACGTTCTGGAACAGAACCCTGACAATTCCAAATACCACCTGGGGCCGGTGGTTTTCAGGTTGGGATTGCAGTACCTGCGGCACCAGGATTTTCTGTCCACCATGATCGTATGGATCGAACGTCTTGCCTTCAGGTTCCGTAAGTCGGTTAATGTCTGCATGCTGATATCCAGTCAGGTGGTGGTAGTACACAAGGTCGATCCCGATGAAGTGATCATCTCATATCCGAACGTTGGGGCCTCGGTTCCGGTCCATAACACAGCCAATGGAAAAGTTCTGCTGGCCTACAGCGATAAAAAGACCCGGGACAAGGTTCTGGACCGGTGCTCCTTTGACAGCTCGACTGAATTTACCATTGCAGACAGGGAACTACTGGAAGAAGAGCTGGAGCGTGTGAGAACATCAGGCGTCGGGCATAATCGACAGGAGGGGGTGATCGGTGTCAGCTCAATTGCCGGGCCGATCTTCAATCATAACAATCAGATAATTGCTTCTTTCAGTATCTTCGGCAGTGCTGAATACTTCAAGGAAAACAGTGATAAGCTGGCGGCCGAGGTTCGCAATACAGCCCATTCCATTTCCAGACAACTGGGATACCGCGGAAACGAACCCGGTTTGTAAAATTGATCGGCTACTTCCTATGCCGTCATCATCTCAGCGAAAGCCTGCAACCGGTTGGAAACCTGCTCTTCTGAAAAAATACGGGAATCGTTATGATCCGCTTCCAGGATCAGGCTGGGAACCCCCATATCTGTTAGCAATGATGTCGCCTGGTCCATCTGGCCCAGTGAGTAAGGCTTACAGGAGCGATCCGAATGTAATAGCACACCATCCAGGCTGAAATCCGTAACCATCTGCCGCATTTGATCCAGCTTGTATCCTGCCGACCGATTCAGAACAGCATGCAGGTAAGTTCTGGCTGCAGAGTCCAGTGGGTCCTTCATACTCATAAACCTGGCAGACTCTCCCCATTGGTAGGTATAATTAGAGATGGCGACGGCAATCCCGTGCGAGGCCAGTTTTTTTGACATCCAGCTCAGGTTGTACCAGATGGGCAGGTTGTCCCATAAAATCCGATGTTTTTCTGTCTTTACCGCTCCAATCCCGCGCTCGACACGTTCATCTATCTCCTTCAGGACTTGTTCATAGAAACGGACTGTGGAGTCTTCCCCCCGCAGGGCGACAATGGGTCCCATCAGGATAAAGGCGTCAAATCCGGTAATGGGTGCCGGTTTCGCCCTGGCACGATACAGAACCTCAACCCATAGATCCGAGCACTCTTTACCGATTCGTGTTGTTTCTTTTAACCGTTTTTCAGAGAGTGTTTTTCCGGAGATCTTCTCTGCCACCGGTATCAACTCTTCAAGCTGTTTCTTGACATATTCCACCTGGTGCTCTTCCGCATCACCATATAGGAAAGGGGTATCGATCAGAAATACCGGAGCATTCAGATAAGCACCCATGGCCTGATACCAGTGCAGGATCGTCTGGCAGATGTTGTTGCTGACCACGATCAGGTCAGGTCTCGGAATTTTGCCCACAGGGGTGTCTCCTGAAAAATAGGAACCAAAGTCAGTGCGGGCATATGAGCAGATATCCCTGGAGTATCCATGATTCTCCGCAACCTCAGAGTACTGGACGCCCATCTTCCTGGCGCCACAAAGTGCGGCATGATTGTCGGGCGTGTAGAGGAAGAAATCCAGGGCCTGGAGAATTTCGATGGGTGCTCCGGACGAATGCCACGCTACCTTTCTGACACCGTCGGTGTATTTACCCTTCAGATACTGCCGCGAGAGCAGTTCTGCCATACGGGCAGTTGCCTTCAAGGGCGGATTTAAATCTGATGAGTTGTTCCGTCCCATTTGTTCGTATTTTTTCTCCTGTTGCCGTTTTTGACACTGGAGATACGGATATCCAAACAGGTTGGCCGTCAGGTAGTAATTGACCAGATTTCCAAAGCTCATAACAAGACCTCCACAAAAGAGTTGATACGGTTCAATACCTGCTCGGGAAGCTCCGGCGTCAGTTCGTTTTCAATATAGATAAAGGGCCATCCAGCCTCTCTCATGGCATCTTCAAACATCGGAAGATAAAACAGCTCCGGCTCGCAGAACTTGACATCAAATACAATAACCGCCTGGCTGCTGCTTTGTTTCATCCGGTCGATCAGATAGTCAAAGCGTTCAGCGTATGGGGTGCTGATGGTTGGGTCAGGGGGCATTGATGTGAGCTGTTTTGCGAGTCGTTTGAAAGCGTCGGTTTCGTCAGGCGCCTTGTAGATCCGTCGACTGCAGCAGGCGAGGTCATCGGCGATAACATGAGCGCCAAATTCATTGATATGATCAAATAGATCCATAGGCTCCGGCACAATCCCGCTTAGTAAAATGCCCGGCCCCTTCAGGTCTGCTTTGCCTGTGGGAAGTTCTTCCGCGAGATTCATAAAGTCCTGAACCGGCAGAAATTCACGACTCCTTAAAAAGGTATAGAACTCCCGGTCTGTCAACTGGTACTCACCCCGGTTAGTTGAAATTCTCTCCATCAGTCGGTCAGCGCGCTCTTCAAAATCAATCTCATGATGCAGGCGCTCTTCTGACAGCGTTTTCCCCGTAAAATCAGCGATTTTCTGTGACAGCACCCTAAACTCGTTTTCCAGAAATTCCAGGTCGGATGGCCGCCTGCCCCTTGGGTGATAAAGCGTAAACACCGGCTGTGGCAATTTGATAAAGTCAATAAAAACGGATGCCATTCCCTGCAGGGAGTCACAGGTGTGGGGAATCAGGATGCAGTCTATGTCATGGGCCTGTTCAGTCTGCAGAAACCGGGTTGCCTTCTGGACAACTTGACAGGTGTATTCGGGAAAGTGCTGCCGCCCGTCCATGGGTTCTACGTGAGGTGGCCCCCAGATTTCCATGGGGTGAATATCAAAAGCCCTCAGCAGTGCGCGAGAATAGTGAAACGGCATCACGGCGCCCAGCTGGAAGCCTTCCCGCTTAACCCGCTCGATAACTGTTTTTCGGGTTGGTATGGTCAATTTTGTTGTCATGGCTGCTTATTGAAATGGTTTATCTCGTCTGATGTATACCCCAGTTCGCTTAGAATTTCCACATTATGCTCACCTGGCGCCACTCCTGCAAACCGGTAACTGGGAGGTGTTTCTGAAAATTTTATGGGACAGGCCAACTGGACCTGTTTTGAGCCTATTTCTCCTACTTTCACCAACAATTCCCGTGCCTTGATCTGGGGATGATCACAAGCCTCTGAAAAACTCAATACGGGTTCAGTACAGCTGTCCACTCCCTTAAACACCTGTTCCCATTCAGCAAGGGTCTTTGTCCGGATAATGGCTGTGAATTCGGTCTTGAGCATCAGTTGAACGTCGGGATCAGGTGAAAGCGCATGGCAGCTCCACTCAGGATGCCCCAGTGTTTGGCAGATGTTTTCAAAAAAATGAGGTTCGATTCCGGCAATCGATAGATGGCGACCGTCTTGTGTCTCATAGCAGTCATAGAAAGTACCCCCGTTAAAGATCATCTCTTCCAGTTCCGGTTCTACGCCGGCCACCAGGGAGTTTGGTGCAGTGGAAATCTGCATCGAAAAAGCCGCATCGGTCAAACTGATGTCAACATACTGTCCTTCACCGGTTTGCTGCCTGTGAATCACCGCCGCTAAAATCCCCATCACGCCGTGATAAGAACCACCGGCCACATCTGCAACCTGGAGGCTCATCGGTGTTGGGCCGGTGGACTTGCGACCATTTGAATAGGTCACCCCGGCCACTGACAAGTAGTTAATGTCATGCCCCGCTCGATCCCGATAAGGACCGGTCTGCCCATAACCGGAAATCGAGCAGTAAATCAATGCAGGATTGAAAGGCTTCAGATCCTCATAACCAAGGCCCAACCGTTCCATGACACCCGGTCTGAACTGCTCAACTACAATGTCATAAGACTGTACCAGCTCCTGAATAACCTTGACCCCGACTTCCGTTTTCAGGTTGATGGCCAGAGACCGCTTGGAACGGTTGATGAACCGGTGAACGGCCGAAACCCCGTCGACAATCGGTGGCAATAAGCGGACAAGATCCGGACGGAGGGGTGACTCCACCCGGATAATATCGGCTCCCATATCTGCCATCAGCATGGTTCCAAAGGGACCAGGTAACAATGTCGTGAAATCGAGAATTTTTAGAGATGATAAGGCACCAGGCATAGGGGTGTATTTGTAAATAGCGTTTACGTTTATTAGAAATTGCTTCGCTTGATATATCCAGGCATAATCTGATCAAAATTCTCTGTCAAGCAGGAAAATTCCTAATTGTTAATACGTTACCAGGTACAATGGGGGACTGACGGGAGGGATACTTCCTACAAAACATTACTATTGACATTTTATATTATAGAATATAGTTTCCTTTTAGCAATTATAAATTCTAAAACCACTAAGATGAGGGGGTTAAAAATGGGCCAGCGCAATTATAAAAATCTGATCGAGATGCAGCAGGCATCGTGTGAATTGAACAAAAGCCGGAAGATGTATGGCACAAAAACGGGTGGCCGGTATGATTGGATCACTTTTGGACAGTTCGCGGAGCAGGTCGACCATTTACGAGGGGGGATCGCAACACTGGGGGTCAAACCGGGTGAGAAAATCGGAATCATCTCCAATAATTGTGTTGAATGGTCTGTCGGGGCGTATGCTACTTATGGACTGGGGTGTCACTATGTTCCCATGTATGAATCCCAGGTCTTGGAAGACTGGCGCTATATCATCAATGATTCAGGTATACGGGTTTTGCTGGTTAGAGATGAAACCATCTACAACACGGTCCGGGTTTTGACCGAAGAGATTGCGACCCTTGGTTTCGTTATTCCCATGTTTGCAGGCAGCGACGTTGAAATCACGTATCAAACCTTGTTGGGAATTGGGGCCGAAAAACCGGTAGATGCGATCCTGCCTAACCCGGAAGAGCCAATAGGGCTGATATACACCTCCGGCACGACGGGGAATCCAAAGGGGGTGATTCTGACCCATAAAAACCTGATGGTTGAAATTGACGCACTGAACCAGATAGCTGGCGAAATGATCTCCAAGACAGATCGGGGCCTCTCATTTCTGCCATGGGCACATCTCATGGGGCAGATCCAGGAGGTGCATCTGTTGCTGTATTTTGGTTTTTCATCAGGCCTCGTAGCCGATATAAATGAAATTGTCGACGATTTTGCGCTGGTGCAGCCAACACTATTCTTCAGTGTACCTCGCCTGTTCAACAAAATCCACGATGGCATCTCCCTGAAAATGTCTCAACGGGGTGGACTCATCCAATCACTTTACCGGAAAGGCATTCTATTATCACAGGCAATGTTACAGGGAAAGAATCTGGGGTTGCTTGAAAAGCTGCAACTGGGCATAGCGAACAAATTGATTTTCAGCAAGATCCGGGATCTTTTTGGTGGCAAGTTGCGCCTGGCGTTCAGCGGGGGTGCGGAGTTGAGCCAGGAAGTTGTCGAGTTCCTGGACTGTATTGGTATTCCGGTTTATGAGGGGTATGGCCAGACCGAAACCACCATGGCCGTTACCATGAATACACCTCAGGCAAGGCGCCTGGGGAGTGTCGGTAAGGCTGTCCCGAATGCCAGGGTAGTGCTTGATCAAACAGTGGAAACCACTCGTGAAGACGAAGGTGAGATTGTGGTATACGGCCCGCTGGTGATGAGTGGTTACCACAACCTGCCGGAAGAGACCGCTGCCACTGTTGACGCTGATGGTGGATGTCGATCCGGTGATTTAGGACGGTTTGATGAGGAGGGTTTTCTTTTTCTTACCGGCCGCATCAAGGAGATCTATAAACTGGAAAATGGAAAATATGTTTCTCCGGGACCGCTGGAGGAGAAGCTCAAGCTCAGTCCGTACATCAGCCAGGCTATGATCTGCGGCGCAAATAAGCGAAACAACGTGGTCCTGATTATTCCGGAAGTGGATCTGCTGAAAGCCTATGCAGAAGAAAATCAGGTCGATATCTCCCAGACAGAATGGTATGAGAACCCGAAGATTTCCGGCATGATACGCCAGGAGATCGATAGTCAGTCGGAAACGTTCAAGGGATTTGAAAAACCCCGTCAATTTGCATTGGTCATGGAGGACTGGACTCCTGACAATGGGTTGCTGACACCGACGTTAAAGCTGAAACGTCGATTAATCGTCGAGAAATATGAAAAGATGATTGAAAAATTACATACCATATAATCGGGAGCCTCCATTTTTCTGACAGCTGGCAGCGGCCTACGTTTTTCACTCCCACACGTAATCCGCAGCAGCCTGGGTTGGCACTGATCATCACCCCTTGTTGCCAACTACCAGACGTTTTGGTAAAAAGGGACTGGCACTGCTTAATTTTCAGTCCGCGATATTCCTCACAATACCCGCATGTGATCGCTCCTCATGGTCAACCTGCTCAGGCATTTGTACTGAAAATATTGTACGATTTGAAGATGGTATCAGAAGACTGCAGCCTCTCAGAAATAAATACTGGAGACCTTGAATGGAACTGCGATTAGATAAAATGGAAAAAATATTTTCCCCCAAATCCGTTGCCTTTGTGGGGGCGTCAAACAATGTGTCCAAGTGGGGAGGGATTGTCTTCATTAATATCCTGATGGGCGGATTCAAGGGCAAGTTGTACCCGGTCAATCCAAAGGAGTCAAAAATTCACGGCCGTCAGGCATACCAGTCTGTTCTCGATATCCCTGGTGAAATCGACCTGGCCATACTGGTGGTCCCGGCCTCGGTCATACCGGACACCATTTCGGAATGCGTCAAAAAGGGGATCAAGGCCGCCATTGTTATTACAGCAGGCTTTGCGGAACTCGGCAAAGAGGGCCGTGAGCTTCAGGAAGAGATGCTCAGAAGAGCGCATGAGGGTGGCATGATTCTGGTTGGGCCGAACGGCCAGGGAATTGCGTCCCCTGGAGCCTCATTTTACCCCTGGTTACCCAATTTTCGACCTGATCAGGGAGTCATCGGAATTGCCAGCCAGAGTGGCGGCGTGTGTACAGAACTGTCAGAGAATCTGGCCGAGTATGGATTTGGTTGCTCAAAGGTCATATCCGCCGGGAACTGTGCCGATCTCTCCCTGGCAGATTATCTCGACTATTTTGGAAGTGATTCGGAGACACAGGTTATCCTGCTATACATGGAAGGCCTGACCGATGGGAGGGCGTTCCTGGCTGCCGCTAAACGAGTGGCCCTTAAAAAACCCGTTGTTTTGGTAAAAAGCGGCAGAACAAATGCCGGCGAGAAGGCGGCCATGTCCCATACGGCCTCGCTCTCCGGGGCCGATGAGATTTTTGATGCCGCCTGCAAACAGGCGGGCATCAGCCGTGTCAGAACCCTGAACGAAGCGGTAGTATTGGCGGGGACGTTTGTGAAATCCCCCTTACCCAAGGGCAGACGCCTGGGCATCCTGACCGGTGGCGGCGGCCACGGCGTTTTGATGGCTGATGATGCAGCCATGAAAGGGATAGAACTGGTTGAGCTCTCTGAGAGTACAATCAACAGCCTGAAGCCGCTTCTGCCACCTTGGTGGAAACCCAACAATCCGGTGGATATGGTAGCCGGGATGGGGTATGCGGGGCCGCTTAAAATTATGCCGGTATTGATCGAGAGCGGCCAGTTTGACGGAATCATCTTAAACGGTATCGGCTGGATCTACTCGATCCTGGATCCGATAAATGCGCCTGCGGATGTAGAGAGCTTTGACAACAGCCGTGTCAAGGACCGCCTGGATGAGACGGATAAACTCAGTGATCTGCTCCTGGCATATATGGAAACGTCTGATATTCCGCTCCTGGTTGTGTCAAAGGTCGCCCGACTGGCCATCAGGCGAAAATATGGAGCTGCCCTGAAGTTTTTTGAGCGCGATGTGATGCTGTTTTCGACCGAAAATGTGATCGATGCCTTTGCCGCTATGGCTGACAGGTATGAGTTTTTAAAAAATGAGGTACCAGCATAGGTCAGCCCCCTGCCAGTCTTCATCTGGCCCATGGTCTATTTTTTATGGTACCGGAGCCAGTATCATTCGGCCGATGGCGCCCTTTTTAATCATGTCTCTTTTTGCTGGGACATTGTGATACGCCATCCTGTGCCACATAGACGCCTGGTCGTCGTAATAGGGGCTTAGCCACCTGCCGGATTGTCCGGTTGTGATCACCAGGCTGGCATCCTCAAGATTGCCGAAATCCACGATATGACGCATGGATGATCCGTGATTGACCTGGTAGGGCTTTTGTGTCAGATCTGTATGGGTTCCGGGATTGACAGTGGACAGATCGCCCGAAAATTCCGTTGGGCCTATGTTCCACAACCATTTAAAAGGGGGTACCGACCCCAATTGGTGCTTGAAGTTGGTTTGATGGATTCTACCCCATCGCCAATCGGACATATCATCCCCCAACAGCACGGCAAGGGAGCCATGAGCATCAAGCAGGCTTCTGATAACCGTCTGGTTTCTATTCTCCACCGCCGGCGTTTCCGGATCATCAAACCAATGTGCAAGTGATGGGTCGTGCAGCATCAGCAACAACACGCCGGATACATAGTTCAGATTCCCGGACTTCTGGAATTGCAGATACAGTTTATCGCTGATTTTATTGGAAAACGTATTATCCATCAGTTTAATCAGGAATTCCTGAACGATGGATGTCGGCACGCTGTCCACACCCGTGTTTCCATCCCACCCTCTGAGATACCCGCCCAGGGTGACAATCCTTTCATCATCCAACTGGGAGCTATCAACCGCCTGGAGAATAGTGCGTGACAGTTTGAGGCCGAATTCAGAATGGGTATCTGACTGTATCCTCTTCATCAGCTGAGAGGTTATATTCTTCTCTCCCTGCAACAGCTCTTCGATCCGGATGGCCCGATAAGGTAGCTGAAAGGCGGAGCCGAAAATTGAATGGGGATACCCGGAATCCAAAAGCTCGTTATTAGCGGAAACAATATATCCCGTGGCGGGATTTAATACCTCCGGCAGCTCATCGAATGGAATCATTCCTTTCCATTCATACTCCCCATTCCATCCAGGGACCGGTTCCAGCCCACTCCCCTTTGAGCGTATGGGGATTTTTCCGTTGATCTTAAAGCCGATGTTTCCCTTGACGTCTGCGTAGCCCCAGTTCCAGATAGGGGCTTTCATCAAGGAGAGTGTTTCCTTGAACTCCTGCCAGTTTGCCGCCCTCAGAATTTTCATGCAAAAGGCAATCTGTCCCTCGGTGGCATTTGCCACACTTTGAAGTGCAAGGGGAGACGCATCGTCGGCGGTGTTATCATTGATGGTGTTGATAATAGGGCCATGCCGACTTATCCTGACGGTTATCGTCTCTGTTTTCAGCCCGCCTTCCACCTTGACGCTTATCTGCTCCTCAATCTTCTCAAACGGATAGTATTTCCCCTGGTACAGGTATTCGTCAGGATTCTGCGGATTCAGCTTTTCCTGAAAAACATCCTGGCTATCTGCGCCTGTGGTGGTAGCACCCCAGGCGATATCCCGGTTATGCCCCGCCACGATGGTGGGATAGCCGGGCAGTGTAATGCCCATTGCATCGATTCCATCTCCAACCAGGTGCAGTTCGTACCACAGGGAAGGCAGTAGAAAAGGCATGTGGTAGTCATTAGCCAGAATGGGCTTGCCGGACCGGGAGTGCTTTCCGGAAACGATCCAGAAGTTGCTGTGGACCTGGTTGCCGTGCAGACCTGATATCTGCCTGATCACATCATCCGCCTGAAGAAGAGAAGCAATCAGCTGGTCGTTGACCCTGTGCTGGTTGTGTGTGGCAGCAGGAGAAGCCTGTTGAACAGCCGGCACCCCTTCCCGGGGATCATGGAACCCGGGAAGGGCCATGTAAGGCCCATGGAAGGTAAGCGCCGGCACCAACTGTCGCCCTTTTTCCTCCCCAAGCTCCTGCATCGCAGAGGCCCTCAGCAATTCATATTTCCAGTTATGGTTTGAGGCATAGGACTGAAAATGTGCTAAGGCAATAATATCCGACAGGGCAAAAGGATCGGGATCATACCCCAGTACACTGAATTCAATGGGCCATTCGTCCGGCTGGCTCTCCAGGTAGGTATTGATTCCTTTGACAAAAGACTGAAGATAGGTTTTTTCTTCTGGTGTCAGAGAACTCAGCAATTGAGCCGCATTTCTTTGAAAGCCCATCACTTTGGCAAATCGGTCCGCTTTTAGTGTCCTTTCCCCGAATATTTCCGACAGCCTGCCGGTGGCAACTCTCCTGAACAGGTCCATCTGCCACAATCGATCCTGGGCCATGACATACCCCATGCCGAAAGCCAGGTCGTCCTGGCTGTCAGCATAAATATGGGGAACTGCCGCTTTATCCCTTACTATTTCAATCTGGCCTCTAATCCCGGAGACCTTCCGTTTTCCCTCATAATCCGGCAACGTTGATTTTACATAGAAATAAGCGCCAGCAGTCAGAAGGATCAGCAGCAACAAAACAGCTATCAACGTATTTCGAATGATTCTCATGGTGCCTCCAGTCAATTGATATTGAAAAATACAGGCTTCTGTTCAACACGTTACCGAATCAGGGAGAGTATTCTTTTAAGTACCATCTATCACCAGCATTCAGATATCATGATCGAATGGTTATTGTACGGATCGAAAGTGATTACGCTTCACCGGGATGGTGAAGCCAATACCGTCAGGGCTTCAAAACCTTCCAGAAAAGCTCGAAAAAGTCAGGTATGGAATCGGCCAGTTTTCGCTTCATCCTGTTGTAGTACCACTGATGGATATGCCTGTGACAGAACATATAGTATAGATCCAGAATCTGCCTGTCGGTCACATTCGGGCTGATGGTCTTTTTCTCCCTCGCTTTTTTGACTGGATCTATCAAAATGTCATATTCCATTCCACTCCGAAAACTCCCCTCCCTGATCCAATTCCGCATGGGAACAGTGATGAATGCTGTAATGGCTACACCGGGATTCCGGTCATAAAAGTCCATTGTGCCCCAGAACACCTTGCGAAAGATCTCCTTAATATCCTCCATGCCGGCGATGTGGTGTTTCATCTCATCTCCGATCCTGCCAATGTTTTCATTTAGAATCGTGAAAATCAGGTCCTCTTTTGATGAGAAATATTTATACAACGTCCCCGAACTGACCCCTGATTTCCGTGAGATCTCCCGAACGTTGACACAGTGGAAGTCATTCTCGGAAAACAGCTCCAGCACAACCGGATAGAGTCTGTTTTTCAGCTTTTCCGGTACCGTCAGGTTATCGTCCTTCATCTCTATCCTCCTCCCGGCACCCTACGCATCCCATTTTCCGTTGGCTCGCAGGCGTTCGATCGCCTGTTCAGCAAATGGATACAAGCCGATTTTGTCAACCTTGGCGCTCCGGGTCAGCGGGAACTCCTCATCAATCGGCCAGATTTCAACATGTAGCGGACGTTTATAGGTGATCTCTTTGCCATCCTCATGTTGAATCATGGCCAGCTGACTCGCTCGTCTTTCAGCCCAATGGTCAAGGTATGAATTCACCAGCGGCAGTTTTTCCATTTCATTCATGGGTGTGTCCCCTAAAGAGTGAGTTTAATATGTCCATGGCTGATGGCACGCTTGCCATGGCTGTTCAGTACCTGAAAAAAGACATTCCCGATGTCATCACGAATCATCAGTTGAATGGTAATCGCTGTACCCGGCATCACCATATCCGAGAATCGGCAGGCGATGGATTGAACCCTGTGAGGATCTGCCCCCGCCTCCCGATTGACGATCTCCTTTACCGCAAATGCCAACGTACAGGTGCCCTGTAGAATAATATCCGGCAATCCGACCTGATGGGCAAACTGTTTTGAGGTGTGAATGGGGAAGTGAATCTGAGTACATCCGTCATAAATAAATGGTTGCAGTGGATCGACCTCAATGGTAGATTCCCAGCACATCGCTGTGCTGATCTCGGCTTTCCGCATGGTTGGCAGATTCTCCTCTTCACGTCCCTGGTCCTCACATTCAACCCCCCGCATCAACCCACCGATGAACTCGGTAAAGATGGGCCTGTTCTCCTCATCAAAGGCATCCAACTGGGTAATCATATGCGTCCCTGCACGATGTGGCAGAATGGCGGCTATCTTCCCTTTTACCGTAATCCTGTCATCCGGTCGAATCAATCGATGCAGGATCAGGTGCTCAGTATAGTGTACCTGGGTGGCCAGGATCTCCGTGGGGAAGGATTCCAGATCAACGTATTCCCAGATCCGCTCCAGAACTGGCCAGGTGACAGCTACACACTGCATGGGATGCGCGGCAATTCCATCGGGATTTTCGTCGTCCAGGTATATCGGGTTGTTATCACTAACGGCGACTGCATAATTCATGGTATCACGCCAGGAAACACTTGTTTGATATGGCTTCAGCGGTGTACCAACATATTGCGAACTTACTTTCATGGCTTAAATAATCTGGTATATTCAGATGACTAATTTAGTAGAGTCTCTATAACACTCAATTCGTGATGACCATACTTCTAATTAAAACAGTGTTTCATTTATTGTCAATAACTAAAACACTGTTTTAATATTTAAGTGCAGAGCATGCGGAAATGATCAGACTGAATCGAGTCTCTTCTGCAAAGGGCAGCTCAGGAGAGGACCTTCTCGAAGATAAAATAGAAGATGGAGAGGCCGCCGGTGTAGAGCAGCATGACCAGGAAGGCTGCTGGAATCTTGACCCAGTGGTTTCGTTGCCGGATCGTTTCAAAGACCTGGTAGACGGACAGCCCCAGGATGATTTCCGGGATAATCAGGTAGAGGGCGACATGTCCGACTTTGGTGACATTGACGGCAGACCAGGAAGGGATCATCCACATGGTCTCCTCAGAGCCGACAAAAATCAGCAGGGAGGCCGCGGCAACACTCCACAGGGCAACTGGAGAAGATACACGGCTTTTGACGCGCGTTCCGATAAACATAATCATGAAAAAGGGTACGGTCCACAATCCGGCCATATACCCCGAGACATCACCAATCTTGAAAAGTCCGTCGTCTGGAAACATCAGTACTCCCAACTGCGCAGATAGAAACCAGTCGGGCAGCACCTGGAACAGGCTGATGATAAACGCAAACAGCCAGATGTCAAACCACTCGGCTACCGGATAGCGCCTGCCGACTATGGGAACAGCCACATTGTAAAGCAGCACCAGGGCAAACAACCTGACCCCCACTGCCAGGCCGATGGGTAAAACCAGAACCACAGTACAGATAACAGCAAAAGCCAGATGTAACAGAACCGCATCCCGTTCCATAACAGTCAGTTTGCTGAACATCCGGACTCCTTTAATATGGTGATTGATACAAAGGCCTGCTGATGATCGGCCAATCCTGGGGGTGGTTCCTGTCTTCTTCGGAGCGGGTTCCTGTCTTCTTCGGAGCGACTTACTGCTATCACTCAGTTTCCATGACCTCTTCAGCCTCTTCACCTTCTTCGGGTGCCGTTTGATAATCGGGCTCGCCATCCTTGATCATGGATGTTTTATACTGTGCGACCCGCCTCTTATATGTGGCCTTCAGGACATCCATCATCTTTTGAATCACGTTGACGACGCGTTCCTCCTTCTGCCTGGCTATGGCTTGCTGTTTGAGGAACAGGCCATCTTTCAGGAAATTGATCGTAAATACCTTCATATCCTTGTCAATTTCGGCGCCCGGAATATAATTAACCAGTGCATCGTAGCACCTGTAGAGCGGATTCAGCTCGATATATTTAACCTCTATATATCGATCAATATTCGCCTTTTTCCTGATGGCATACATCGACTGATTGCAGGCCGCCATTATTTTGCAAAGCAGTTCATGGGTCGTGGGTTCTACTTTCTCTTCAGTGATGGCCATCAATGAATAGTTCTTCATTTCCGGTTCTGTTTCCCTTTTGGCAAGTGATGCGTAAAACTTGTATAACAGCTGTCGGATTTGGATAGCATGTCCTCTCAGCGCGATATCATAGTCTTTTTCCATGATCTTCGGCAGTGAGATATGCTCGGTCAGCATGTCCGTCAGATCCATCTGGAAGATAGAGGAGAGGTATATCAACAGGTCCAGATACAAAAAGATAAAGACCTTGGAATGGATGCCATTTACCATTTTGTCGGGCTTGTCTTTGAAATAGTTGGAAAGCGCTCTCTTTAAATCAGATGTATAGAGCTTTTTCAGCTTGAAATCGAGTGAGTGTGTTTCAAACTGGTTGATCAGACGACTATTTAGAAATTTGGACGAATTTTTAAGTAGTTCAAGACCGCCGAGCTGGTTACGCATCAGGGGCATGAAGCCATACAACTGGGAATGCTGCAGGATCTGCGACAGTTTGTCTTCCAGCAGCAGCTTATAGTTATTGATATATTCACTATGCACCATTCCGAAACTGGTGACGTTGAAATAACTGAAACCGCCCATATACAGCGCCCGGCTCAAATGTGTCAGGGCCTCGATGAACAGATCATTTTTTTCCCACTTGCTCATTGTCTTCGAGCGGGCGAGTATCCAGTTGTGCATGGCTAAATTGGTTCTCAGATCAGCCTCTGCCAGGCGGTGTTTCCCCCCCCTTTTTCTGGTGATTTTTTTCAGCCTTTTCTGGAGATCCTCTTTTGTCAGATTGGAGCTTTTTCGGGTCAGGTGGGTATTGATAATCCTGAAGAGGTACTTTGCGTCATTTTCATTGACCTCATCCATTTTCGGACGGGCATTGAAAAAGGAGATCCGCGGCTCATAAAATCGATTTTCGGGAATGTTGGCAAGGAATGGGGTATTCAGAGGCGACATTTTAATCAGATCCTGAATATCTTTCTCAGCTTTTTCATAGTCCTTATTACTCAGGACATGAATCTCTCCTGTTACGTCATTATCCCGGGCATACTTTTCTTCCCTGGCGCGGTCGCTGAGATATTTCATGACGTATTTGTTGCCCGGAAAAAACTTACAGACCTCGCGCTTATCCTCTTCAGAAAGCTTCCTCATGAACTTTAAAAATACCGCTTCACTTCTAAAATTCTTGAATTTAACCGCCAGTCTTTTCCGGTTGATATTGCCGCTCATGTTTCTCATAACAAAAGGTGTTTGTAACCCTGGAGCATCCTTTTTTATTCATTCAACTTCTACGCCATTCTATACCTCTGCTCTACCTCAATCAACCCGACT
>JAOZRE010000385.1 GCA_029940215.1 bacterium
GGAGGAGATCCCCAGGAATCCAACAGGGAAAATTCTCAAAAAAGAACTCCGGTAGGGTGAACACCCATCGCGATCTGCTCTATTGGGAAGGGGAAAGGTCGTTAGCCAACATACGAATAAACATAAAATGACAAATAGGATTGAAAATCTAGGGTATAATGACTGGTTTCGCAGCCAGGTTGATGTTAATCAGGCTGCTGTTCATGAAATTGCGCGTGTCGTTTCGGTGCACAAAGATAGTTATGTTGTAACCAAAGGCCATGGAGAAGTGTTTGCCGAGCTCACAGGGAATTTGTTCTATACGGCAAGCTCCTCTTTGGATCTGCCAACAACTGGAGACTGGGTATATGCTGACTTTTTTGATGATAACTCTCACGCAATCATCCATGGGGTGATGCCCAGAAAAACGCTACTAAAAAGAAAGACCGCCGGGAAACTGGTTGATTTTCAGCTGATTGCAGCCAATATTGACGTTGCCTTTATTATGCAATCAATGGATTACAATCTGAATCTCAGAAGATTAGAGCGATATCTGGTAATGGTAGCCGAAAGCAACATTACACCGATCATACTGCTCAGCAAGTGCGATCTGATATCTCAGGATGAGATTGAGGAAATAAAGGGGAATATTTTAAGTATCGCGCCTCAAACCACTGTATTGGCTTTTAGTAATTTAAGCGGAGAAAATATTAATACGATCAAGAGTTCCTTGTTGCCTGGGCATACCCACTGTTTACTCGGTTCATCTGGTGTCGGGAAAACAACCCTTTTGAACAGAATCCTGGGCAGCGAACAATTTGAAACACAAACGGTGAGCAAAAAAGACAGCAAAGGCAGGCACACCACTACAAGCCGGGAGCTGATAGCGTTAGAGAACGGAGCGCTGCTGATAGACACCCCTGGCATGAGAGAACTCGGCAATATGTCGGTAGATACCGGTCTTGACGAGACATTTTCGGAAATATTGGAGCTGGCCCAGCAGTGCAAATTTGGTAATTGCTCCCATACCGGAGAAAAAGGCTGTGCAATATTGGCAGCCATAGAAGAAGGTGAGTTGGCTGAAGAGCGTTACCAAAACTATATGAAGATGAAAAATGAATCAGCGTTTTACGAACTGTCTTATTCCGAAAAAAGAAAGAAGGATAAGGACTTTGGAAAAATGATTAAAGAAACCTTGAAATATAAAAAAACATAGACGATAGCGCCCCAAAGTTCAGACCTCCAGCGTATCTTCAAATAAAACAGAGCAAATGTTCGATTCTATATTGACCGCGGCCTGCCTCCCCTGCTAAAAATAGGGCAAATGCAGGACATCATTCACCCAATCTGTTTTCAAACCCAATCATTCTAATCTTCATATGAAACGATCAATCATTAAATCGACAGGGCGCTATCTCCCGGAAAGACATGTCACCAATGAACAGTTAACCGAAATAATGGACACGTCCAACGAGTGGATTGTTCAAAGAACAGGGATTGAAGCGAGATACTGGGTTGAAGAGGGATCGAGTGACGGTACATCCGACCTGGCTCATTATGCAGCTCGTAAGGCTTTGGGAAAAGCAGGATGGGAACCTGCCGATCTAGATCTGATTGTGCTGGCGACGATGACACCGGATGTCAATGTTCCTGGTTCAGGGGCTCTGCTCCAGAACCTTCTCGGAGCCAAAGGTGTCCCAGCCCTGGATATTCGCCAGCAATGCACCGGTTTTCTTCACGGTTTTGAAGTCTGTGATGCTTACATCAGAAGCGAAAAGGCAGAAAAGATTCTTTTTGTTGGTGCTGAGCTACAAAGCCGTTATCTGAAAGTAACGACAGCCAATCGCGATACGGCTGTTATCTTTGCCGATGGCGCTGGAGCAATCTGCATAGAAGGGAAGGAAACCGATGAGGAGGTTGGCTTTATCACGTCTATTCTGCACGCTGACGGAGGTCACGCTGACGTCCTGAAATTTGGACTCCCCGCCCAGAAAGCAGGCAACCCTATATCCGTTGAAATCCTGGAAAATGAAGACCATTTTCCATACATGGACGGTAAAACTGTTTTCAAGACAGCCGTTACCCGACTGCCGAGAGTGGCTAACGAATTGTTTAAAAAAGCGAATCTCTCTGTTGATGATATCGACCTGTTTATCCTCCACCAGGCAAACCTGAGAATAAATGAGTCCTTCCGGGACCGTATGAAAATCCCGGAGGATAAAATGTACAACAACATCCAAAGATATGGAAACACGACAGCTGCCACAATTCCCATTTGCCTGGATGAGCTTTATGAGGCAAACCGCCTTAAATCAGGCGATACTATCATGCTCCTCGGTTTAGGCGCGGGTATTACATGGGGAGGCGTCATCTACAAGGTTGACTGATGCCGACACTGAAAATAGCTCACTCTTTTTGATCCACCCCGCTCGTCAATTGCTGTTTCTGTCAACAGCCCCCTTCAAGGAACAAAACAAATCCGGGTCTTCAGGCCCGGATTTGTTCTTTCTCAAGTAACTGCTATTCAGCCATCATGGCCGCAACATCCTCAGCAGCTGTGCCGATCGGCTTGATATCGAAATTTTCCACCAGTACGTTTGCGACTGTTGGTGACAGAAATGCCGGAAGTGTTGGTCCGAGGCGGATGCCTTTGAAACCCAGATGAAGAAGTGCCAGCAGGACTGCAACCGCCTTCTGCTCGTACCAGGCGAGGTCAAATGACAGGGGAAGATCATTGATATCTTCCAGACCGAATACTTCTTTGAGTTTCAGGGCTATCACGGCAAGGGAGTAGCTGTCGTTGCACTGTCCTGCATCCAGTACCCGCGGAATGCCACCGATATCACCCAGGTCCAGTTTGTTGTACCTGTATTTTGCGCAACCGGCCGTCAAAATCACTGTGTCTTTCGGCAGTTGTTCAGCCACATCGGTAAAGTAGCTTCGAGACTTCTGGCGTCCATCACAGCCGGCCATGACGACAAAACGCTTAATGGCGCCTGATTTAACAGCGTCTACCACCTTGTCAGCAAGAGCCAGAACCTGGTTGTGGGCGAAGCCGGCAACGAGTTTTCCGGTTTCGATCTCTGTAGGAGCCGCACACTTTTTCGCCATTTCGATAATGGCTGAAAAGTCCTTGGTGCCACCTTCAGACCTGTCGGCAATATGCTTCGCGCCAGTGTAACCAACCATTCCGGTTGTAAACAACCGGTCCAGGTAGGTGTTTGTTTTTCTCAGGGGTACCAGACAGTTAGTAGTCAACAGGATGGGACCGTTGAAGGATTCAAATTCGCCGTTTTGTTCATACCAGGCGCCGCCGTAGTTACCCACCAAATGATCATACTTCTTGAATGCCGGGTAGGAATTAGTCGGAAGCATCTCACCGTGGGTATAAACATCAACACCAGTTCCTTCGGTCTGCTTCAGCAGCTCTTCCATATCTTTTAGATCATGACCTGAAATCAAAATCCCCGGTTTTGTACTAACGCCAAGATTTACCTCGGTGATCTCCGGGTTTCCATAGGTTGTGGTATTGGCTTCATCCAACAGCGCCATGGTGGTCACAGCAACCTCTCCCGCTTTGAGAACCATGGCTACCATCTCATCCACAGACAGGTCTTTTGTGGTGGAGGCCAGTGCTTCCATCATGAATTCCCCGATTTCATCCTTGCGATATCCCAGTACGGCTGCGTGATCGGCATAAGCAGCAACCCCTTTCAGACCAATAATCAGCAATTCCCTGAGTGAGCGAACATCTTCGTTTTCAGTGGCCATTACGCCCACAGATGTTGCCTTATCTGCAAAAGTAGCCGTATCGGTTGAACTCCAATCCGCTGCTTCCGGCAGGGTTTCGTTGAAATCGCTGCCATTTTTTTCCTTGTAGGCAGCCAGAAAGGCTGATTTGATCTGATCCCTTCGCTGCAGGGCTTCCTGGACCAATGCGGTGAAGCGGACATCGTCAAAATTGGCGTTGGTAATGGTTGCAAACAGTCCTTGAGCAATAAAGTCGTCATGACTGCGATCGGCAGCGCCCAGTTCTTTGAGCTTTTCACCGTAAATGGAAATTCCTTTCAGTACAAAGATCAACAGATCCTGCAAGTTGGCGGTCTCTCCCTGCTTGCCGCAAACACCTTTGACGGTGCAGCCGGTGTTCTTTGCTGTTTCCTGACATTGAAAACAAAACATATTATATCTCCTTAAATAGGGATTTTGGTTGAGGTTTTAAAAAGTAGTAACAATTTAGCCTGTTTCCTGATTTCTAACAGCCTCATTGATGCACAGGAGCAACTCATTCAAATCAAGATGGTATTCACGGGAGACATCCGCCAGAGTGTGAAAAGCCTCTGTGGGGCAACCCGCACACAACAACCCTTTAT
>JAOZRE010000386.1 GCA_029940215.1 bacterium
GCCCCATTCGGCCTCTCTGGCATCTCTCCGATTCCCTGCCCCTACGATATGACAAGGCTATAACCATTTCCCGCTAAACTCAGGAACAAAAACGAACACGGTTTCAGACTCTAAGATACAAATCGGAAACATGTTCTAGAATCGCTCAGGAGCATATCAGGGAAGTTAGCTTATCGCTGACGACGGCTTATTGGAAGAGGGAGGGGGATTCGAACCCCCGATACTTACGTATAACGGTTTTCAAGACCGCCGGATTCAACCACTCTCCCATCCCTCCAGTTGATCTTTAATATTACGTTCTCATTTCGATTTTTGTCAAGCCTCTCATGTAGGGAATCAGCACTTTTGGTATTTTTATACTACCGTCAGACATCTGGTTATTTTCCAGTATGGCAACGACTGTTCTGCCCACTGCCAATGCTGATCCGTTCAGTGTATGCACAAACCTTGATTTTCCGCCCTCTTTGGGCTTGAATCGAATATTCGCTCTCCGGGCCTGAAAGTCTGTACAGTTAGAGCAGCTTGAGATCTCTCGGTACCGGTCTTCCGAGGGAACCCAGACTTCAATGTCGTAGCACTTAGCAGCACTGAATCCAATATCCGCTGAGCACAATGAAATTACTCTGTAAGGAAGTTCAAGGAGTTCGAGAATATCAGTTGCATTTTTGGTCAGCGACTCCAGCTCATCATAAGAGTTGTCGGGGTGAACAAGCTTGACCAGTTCTACCTTATTGAATTGGTGCTGTCTGATATACCCTTTGGTATCCTTACCATAGGATCCGGCTTCACTTCGAAAACACGGAGTATGGGCTGTCAGGTAAATGGGAAGCAACTCCTCTTTCAGAATCTCTTCCCGATAGATATTGGTTAAAGGGACTTCAGCCGTGGGCAGTAAGTACAGCCCTTCTGTTGTTTTGAACAGGTCCTCTTCAAATTTTGGAAGCTGACCGGTCCCGGTCAGACATTGGCTGTTCAGAAGATATGGTGGAATGATCTCCTGAAAACCGTGTTTTTCAGTATGGATGTCCAGCATAAAATTCATCAGCGCTCTTTCTAATTGAGCAGCAGCGCCTTTCACCAGGGTAAAACGGGAGTGAGCAATTTTGACACCCCTTGGGACATCCATGATATCCAATTGTTCTGCCAGATCAGCATGGTGCTTTATATCAAAGTCAAATACTCGCGGCTCGCCCCATCGCCGGTCCTCAGGATTATCATCTTCTGATTCGCCAACCGGTGTTGATTCATGAAGCAGATTGGGGATAGTAGCCATCCGGTTATAGATCTCCTCTTCCAATTCCCGGATTTTGGCGTCCCCACCCTTGATTTCGTCACCAAGGCGTCTTGTTTCCGCAATCAGTTGCTGCTTTTCGTCCGAATCGACTTTTCCCTTACCAATCTTCCCTGAATTTTCATTTCGCAACTGTTTCAGTTGATCGAGCTTGAATATAATCTCTTTTCGCTCTTCATCGAACTTCAAGATCGTTTTAAGATCTACTTCTGCTTTTCGATTTGTTAAAGTATCAGCGACCTTTTTGGAATCGTTCCTCAGTATTTTTATATCTATCATTTGTCTGTTTTAACGCTAGCTAGCTTGAATAGTTTTAAGATTACTGTACTTTAGAATTATCGTACCTTGAAGTAGATCATGGCTGCTATGACCAGCAGCGCCATAGCCCGTAGATGATTTTTCCAGATAACCTTGTTGTTAATGTCGTCACGGTTCCTATACTGATCTTCGACAGGAACCTGTCCTATGCCAATCTTCATTAGAAAATTATGCCAGACTGAATTAATTTCCGGTTGTTCTGAAGAGTAGGTCAGCAGCGATTGCTGGTGGTGGTGATAGGGAGCCCTGTAAAAAAAACGATTTCGTTCTGCCCACTCCCTCCCTTTTTTCCAAAGGGCGAGTTTAAACCAGATTCGTTGAAGAATTGCGCTGAGCGCTGCTATAACGAAGGTTCCGCCAACAATTGGCAAATAGAGTTCTGCCTTAACAAAAATAAACATGGCACACACCGCCGAGCCTAGACCAAGGGAGCCCACATCTCCCATGTAGATTGAGGCGGGAGGGGAGTTGAAATTTAAAAAAGCGAGACAAGCGGCGATAATAGCTATGGCAAATATGGATACCTCTTTGATCTCATCAGATATATACAACAGTTTCAAACGATCGCTCCACTCCATATCCCCTGCCAGGTAGGCAGCCCCTGCAATAAAAACAGAACAGGTAATGATTGGTACTGTCGCCAGTGAATCTAATCCGTCTGTTAGATTTACAGCGTTTGCTCCACCCACGATAATGATCATAGACAACGGAATAAAAACAACGGCTGGAATCTCTGGAAACCAGTTCTTCATCGGAATCATGGGAATGTGAACCTGTCCGTTGATACCATCAAAAATCCAGTATGTTGCCCCGATCACGATAAAAGAGATCACAAACTCAATACCAGACGCACATCTCCCCTGATACCATCTGCTTTATCGGCATAGGCTTTTTGGACATCTTTTCCCGCTTCAACCCGTTTCTTATGAATGACCTTGGCCAGATCATCCAGGAATCCAATCAGGGCAAAGGAGGAGATGATAATTAAAAGAGCAATGGTAAACTGATTGATCCAGGCCCATAAAAAGATGGCAATAATGATTGTCGGTATCAGCACAATCCCGCCCATAATAGGAGTTGCCCCGTCGTATGGACCCTCTGCAGCACCTGCTTTTTTAAAATCCGATGTAATTCCCTTTTGACGAAACAGCCTTATAGCAGAAGGGAGAATCAGGTTAATCATGAAATATATCGTCAAAAAAGTCAGGCTTCCCCTGAAAACAACTGACTTGAATATCTGATATGGGAAAAAGTAGTAGAGCAGATCAGCAAGCATTAAGCATTCCTATTGTTTAATCTTTCAATCCCAATATTCACGAAAAGGATTAAACACCCGTTCCTTGCCGATGGTGGTGGAACCCATATGGCCGCAGTAAACAATGATATCGTCTTCCAGTGTCATCAGCTTCGTTTTGATTGATTCCATCAGAATCGGCATTGACCCCCCTGGAAAATCGGTTCTTCCAATGCTCCCGGCAAACAAGGTATCACCAACAAATACCTCTTTTTCAAACAGAAAACAGACACCACCCGGAGAGTGTCCAGGTGTTTCCAGGACCTTAAATTGGCACTCACCAAAGGCATATTCCTTATCGGGGTCGATATAGTCATCAACTTTTGGAGGTTCAACATTCCTGATGCCGAAGTTTTTCAAACTCTCTGCGAATACAGCCGGATCCAGGAAAATCTCTTCTTCTTTGTGAAGCAGGAATGGCACACCCTTGGCTTTTTGAATATCGATGACAGCACCGACATGATCAAAGTGTGCGTGGGTGTTGATGATATATTTCAGATTGTAACCCTGTTCATCGACAAGTCTCAGTATCTTGTCTGGCTCTCCACCGGGATCAATAATGATGGCGTCTCTGGATTTTTCGCAAGCCAGCACGTAGCAGTTCGTACCTATGGGCGCTACAGAAATCGTATTGATAATCATGTCAATTATTCCCTATCAGTTTGTGATATTCAATAAATTCAGAGAGCACGAACACAGCCTATCAGGCACTGATGCTCTATGAAGAACCTTCGCTGTCCCTCATCAGGGGAAACAAGATAACATCTCTGATGGTTTTCTGATCGGTTAACAGCATCACCATCCGGTCAATGCCTAAACCAATGCCACCCGTAGGGGGCATACCAAATTCCAGCGCTCGCAGAAAATCATCATCCATGGGGTGGGTTTCATCTTCACCGCCTCTTCCTCTATCAACCTGCTCTTCGAAGAATCTGCGTTGCATTTCAGGATCGTTCAATTCACTGTAAGCGTTGCCCAATTCCCAACCGTTGATGTAGGGTTCGAACCGCTCAACCAGTGTGGGATCGCTTCGATGAACCTTGCATAACGGCGTTGATTCCCTTGGATGATCAATGATGAAGACGGGTTGAATGAGAGATTCCTCACAATAGGTTTCAAAGATTTCAGATATTGCCAACCCTCTGATAAAATTACCTTCCAACTTGATTCCTTTTGCCTTCAGCAACTCAATCAGCTCTGAATCAGATTTGTCATCAATATTGAATCCCGCATATTTCTGGATGGCACCCTTCATGGTAAGGCGTTCCCAGGGAGGGGTCAGATCTATCTCCTGCCCCTGATAAATGATCTTTGTGGTTCCATTAACAGCGAGTGAAGCATTGGCATAAATGTTTTCAAAGTGGACCATCATGTCGTTATAATCCGCATACGCCTGGTAAAACTCTATCTGTGTGAATTCAGGATTATGGGTGCGGTCAATCCCTT
>JAOZRE010000072.1 GCA_029940215.1 bacterium
CTCAAACAAACCGGGAATACAGGTGTTCAACCAGTCATTGTCAACGAGTCGGGGGCATCTATCTATTCCGCCTCAGATATCGCTCGGGAGGAGTTTCCGGAGCTGGATGTCAGTTTCAGAGGCTCAATTTCCATTGCCCGGCGCTTTCAGGATCCCCTGGCCGAACTGGTTAAAATCACTCCTAAATCCATCGGAGTCGGTCAGTACCAGCACGATGTGGATCAGAAACAGCTTAAAAAGTCGCTTGATGAGGTGGTTGAATCCTGTGTTAACTATGTTGGTGTTAACCTGAATACGGCATCGGCCTCCCTGCTCTCTTATGTTTCCGGGTTGAATAAAACACTGGCCAAAAATGTAGTGGACTATCGCAATGAAAATGGAGCGTTCAAACGACGCAAGGAGCTGATCAAGGTTCCCCGTTTTGGTCCTAAGAGTTTTGAACAGTCTGCTGGCTTTCTAAAAATTAAGGACGGCGTCGATCCGTTGGACCAGTCAGCGGTTCATCCGGAAAACTACCCGACTGTTAAGAAGATGGCAGAGGACAACGGTGTAACGGTGACAGACCTGATTGGTAACGAATCCCTGCTTAATAACCTGGATATCTCAATATACGAAACTGAATCAATCGGCCGCCTCACGCTGAGAGACATTCTTGACGAACTTAAAAAACCCGGTCGCGATCCCCGGGGTGAGTTTGTTGGCGCTGAGCTGAACGACGATATCCAGAGTATCAAAGACCTGGAGGTGGGTATGGCCCTTGAGGGAACGGTGACCAACCTGACGAAATTCGGGGTCTTTGTGGACATGGGGGTTCACCAGGACGGACTGGTTCATATCTCACAGATGTCCAACCGCTTTATCAAAGATCCCAGTGAGGTGTGCGGGGTTGGTGATATCGTGAAGGTCAGGGTGTTGAGCATCGATTTGAAGCTCAACCGGATTGCTTTGAGCATGAAAACATCGCCCTCCCCAAGCAGCAGCAAAAAGAAGCCCAAGACATCTTCCAGTAAACCTGTCAGCAGTGGGGATATGGCATCCGATTTTCAGAAACTGGCAGACAAGTTCAAGGGCCTCTGATCGCCGGTCCTGTCTCCGCTGCATCGAATTGACTTCAGCTGTCCAGTGTATTCAAGAACGGACCGATCTCTTCAACTGCCAGCACCTTGTGCGGTGCTGAACGGTTGATCGCAGCAGTGGGCATTTCGCTTACCGCTGCCGACTCGGGAGACTGAACAATGGTAACCCCTCCCTTTTTCTTTATTTCAGTCAGGCCATAGCTTCCGTCTTCATTGGCCCCGGTTAATATGACCCCGATCAGACCGCTGCCGTAAACCTGTGCTGCCGTTTCGAAGGTAATGTCTATGGAAGGTCTGGCGAAGTGAACCGGTTTTTCGAGGGAGAGAGAAAAGGTTCGTCCCTCTTCGATTAATAGATGGTAGTTGGGAGGTGCGACAAAGATTGAGGGTCCTGATATTGGCAGTTGTGGTTCAGCCTGGAGCACTTGAATCGAGCTGAACTGACTCAGTTGATGCTCAAAATTAGTATTTGAATGACGATGGCGATGGACTACGATAATGACAGGCAGGCTGAAATCGGACGATAGGTATGGCAGAATGATTTTCAGCGCCTGAAACGAGCCTGTTGATGCCCCTATGACAACTGCCTGGTATCCCATAAGCGATCTTCAAAAAAGTCTTATCCTGCAGCGGGTTTACTTTTTACGGTATAATTTGTTTGTCGGATCCAGCGCCTCAAATCTATCGGCAAAGTCGGAGAACATGATCGTCTCCTTGCTGCCCAGACATAATATGCCACCCGGGCTGAGGCTTTCCCAGAACAGTTTGAAGACACGGTTCTGCAACTCTGAGCCGAAATAGATCAGGACATTTCGACAGAGAATCAGGTCGATTTCGTTAAAGGTGCTGTCGGTTACGAGGTTGTGATTAAAGAAGACCACCTGCTCCCTAAATTGTTGACTGATCCGGGCATGGTCGTATTTCGCGGTAAAGTAATCAGAGAAGGACTCCAGTCCGCCGCTCAATTGATAATTACTGGTAAAGTCCTTTATCTTCTTCAGATCGTATATCCCGTCTTTGGCTTCTTTCAGGACCTGTTCATCGATATCGGTGGCATAAATCTGGTAAACGGGAAACAGTTGTGCTTCAGACAGCAGGATGGCGATTGAGTATGCCTCTTCCCCGGTGGAACAGCCGGCATTCCATACTTTTAATGGGCTACGGCCCTTAAGGGCGGGGAGGACTGTCTGCCTGATGGCCCGATATACCTCCGGGTCCCGAAACATATTCGTTACATTGACCGTTATCTCTTTCAACAGGCTGTTAAACAGGGTCTCGTCGATAAGCAGTGCATGCAGCATTGATGCATAGGTATCAAAACCGGCCTTGGTCAGCATATTGGTGATCCGACGACGGATGGACGCCTTGGAATAGCCTCTGAAATCATAGCCGTACTTCAGATGGATAGCCTGGATAATCAGGTCAATTTCGATTATATCGTTTTCGTCCATGACTAATTATATAACCAGACCCTTAGCATGGAGAGCAAACGGTCGACGTCCAGCGGTTTTGCCAGGTAGTCGTTGGCGCCTGCCTCAATGCATTTTGCCTTGTCTCCTTTCATCGCCTTGGCGGTCAGGGCAATCATCGGGAGTTTCTTAAATGATTCCCGCTGCCTGATGGTCCTCAAGGCTTCATAGCCATCCATGATGGGCATCATGATATCCATTAAAACCAGGTCAACGGTATCCTGATGTTCCTCAAGTTTTTCGATTCCTTCTCGACCATTTTTCCCGACGAGGACCGTTATTTGGTTTTCCTCCAGGATCTTCTTGATGGAAAAAACGTTTCGCATATCGTCGTCCACCACCAGAACGGTTTTGCCTTCCAAAACTGCCTCTTTGTCGTGCAACATTCGGATCTGTTTCTGTTGTTGGATCGGCAGATCCTTCTCCACACGGTGCAGGAACAGGGTGGTCTCGTCCAGTAGTCGCTGGTGGGAGTTAACGCCCTTGGTGATAGTGGTCTCAGCGTATTGGTTGATGACGTTGATTTCTGCGGTTTCCAGCTCTTTCCCCGTGTACACAATGATGGGTAGATAGCGGTAAGACTCCTCATTTCGGATCCTTGATAACAGCTGGATACCGGATGAGTCTGGAAGTCTCAGATCCAGGATGACGCAATCGTATTTATCCGTACATATCTCCCTGAACCCATCCTCAGCGTTATCCACGGAGGTTACAACCACATCACCGTTGCCGATTAATTTACGAATAGCGAGCACCTGTTGCGGACTGTCTTCAATGACCAGCAGATCCTTTACTTTCTTGGTAATGATGCGTTCTATATTCTCGAACGCCCTTTCCAGCATGACTGGCGAGACGGGTTTAGTGAGAAAGTCCACTGCTCCCATGTTCAAGGCATTCTTTTCCCGATCGGCGGCCGAAATAAAATGAACGGGTATGTGTCGGGTTGAGGGATCGGTCTTCAAACGGTCCATGACGGCCCACCCGTCAATCCCCGGTAGCCCAATATCCAGAACTATTGCACTGGGCTGGTACAGGTCCGCAAACTGAAGACCGGTCTCGCCACTGTGTGCAATCAGACATTTAAAACCATGTTCATGTGACACGTTTCGCAGGATTCTGGCGAAGGTCGGGTCATCTTCAATAACTAAAATCGATTTATTATTTTTGGTGACGGTTTTTCGGTCATCTTCCACCTGTTTGGGCACAGGGACTGGACCGGTCAATATGGAAGCAGGAGCTGGTTCAAGAGTGGCAGCTACCGCTTGTTCCGGTATACCTGATGTCTTGGTTGTGTCGGTTTTTAATGGCTGGAGAGGCTTTTCACCTTCCGGTTGCTGCAATTGAGACGGGATAATCAGGGTAAAGGTACTGCCGACTCCCTCTTCACTTTCAAGCTGAACGAATCCACCCAGTTTCAGTGCCAATTCTCTTGAAATTGACAGTCCTAGACCGGTACCCCCGAATCGTCGGCTGGTGCTACCATCCGCCTGCTGAAATGCTTCGAATATGAGTTTCTGTTTGTCCTCAGGTATGCCAATCCCGGTATCAGCGACAGAGATTGCAATTAGCTGTTCAGGAATACCGTTCGCTGCCGGGAATTTATCCTTGTATGTCTCCGGATTCGGAGAACTGACATTCAGGGCAATCTGCCCCTCAGCCGTAAATTTTATCGCATTGGAGAAGAAGTTTTTCAGAATCTGTTCCAGTCGTTGAGAGTCGGTATTAATTTCGGTAGGGACATTGTCCGTTATCTCTGTTATCAGCTTAAGACCTTTTTGATCTGTGAAATGCCGAAAACTGCGGGCCAGAGTTTCGGTGAAACGTGGTAGATTCAGGGACTCGACCAGTAGTTCCATTTTTCCCGATTCAATTTTGGAAAGGTCGAGTATCTCATTTATCAATTTCAACAAGTCGTTTCCTGAGCTGTGAATGGCCTCCGCCGACTCGATCTGATCCTCATTCAAGCGACCGTCCCGGTTATCCACGAACAGTTTGGAAAGCAACAGGATGCTGTTCAGAGGTGTCCTCAGCTCATGAGACATATTAGCCAAAAATTCCGATTTGTACCGGCTGCTCAGTTCCAGTTCGCGTGCTTTGTCCTCTATTTCTGTTTGTGCTTTTTGCAGGTCTTCATTCGTGAGTTCAATTTCGCTTTTTTGAATTTCCAGACGTTCAGTCTTTTCTTCCAGCTCCTCGTTTGACTGCTGGAGATTATTCTGCTGATCCTGAAGCCTGGATTCTGATTTCTTCAGGGCGTCGGTGTACTCCTCAAGCTCTTCGTTGGCCTGCCTTAACTCTTCCTGCTGGACCTGGAGCTGTTCCTCCGATGCCTTCAACTCCTCTGTCTGGGATTGTGACTGCTTGAGCAGTTCCTGAACCCGGGTGTGTGAAAAGAGCGTCAGGACTGCTATGGAAATTGGTTCTGAAACGGCATCTATAAAGTCCAGTTTTTTTTCTGAGAAGCCTGTAAATGAACCGAGTTCGATAACGCCCAGAACACTACCCTCCCTGATAAGAGGTTTCACGACAATGGTGTGAGGCGCTGATCCTCCTGTTCCGGACTTGATGGCAATATAGTCCTTTGGTACGTCGGTCAGCAGGATTCTCTCCTTTTCCAGAGCCGCCTGTCCAACCACGCCCTGACCAGGGTTGATCCTGTCCGGCATCTTTTCATGCGCTGAAAATGCGTAGCTGCCAGCAAGCTGAAGAGAACCATCACTTTTGGCAATATAAAACGCTCCGATTTCGGCTTTGGTATATCCGGCCAGAAAGCTGATCGTTTTGTCGCACAGGTCTGGAAGATCCTGATTCCCCTGCATTGTATCATTCAAGTCCATCAGACCTTTTTGGTGCCACTCTCTTAGCTTGTTCCCCTCTTCACTGGTTTTCAGAGATTTTACCATCAACATGAAAGAGTCGGCGAGAGCGCCGATTTCATTTTTCGCGGTTATCTGGATGGCTTCAGAGTAATCGCCACGTGACACTTTTTGTGTTGCGTCACGAAGGGCCAATACCGGCTGAACGACTTTCTTCACAAAGGTCATTACGAAAAAAATGATGACCAGTCCGGTCAGACAGACAAAGGTCAGTATGATTCTACGCAGATTATAAATTGATTCGAAAGCCTCCTGTTCATCGATTTCCGCTATAACAGAGAAACGAACATTTTTTATATGAAAACTGTTATGAGTACCGAGTACACGGTTGCCAAATGGTCCGTCGTAAATAAACGCACGTTCTTTCTTGCCATCATCATGTTCAGACTTAAGATAGCTTTGAAATTTTAATGTTTGTTCCGTCTCGATTGGCTCATCGATCAGGCTTCTTGAGCGATCTCCTGTCAGGCTTGATCTGAGGGTCAGATCCTCTCCAATGAGGTAGATTTCCGGTAACAGTTTTCCGGAAAGCCCACCCTTCATAATGTGAGTGATGGGATCGATTGGGATCTGCAAGGCCATTACACCTATCGGATCGCCCTTTGAATCTGTGACAGGGGAGGTGATGAAACCAGTGATATTGTACTTTGATGGTTGATAGCGATCATAGTCTGAGAAGAACATGTCTCCCGTTTCAAGGGTTTTCTTCACAGCGGATGCGAACCGTGTATTGCTGTATTGACCTGCGAACACATTGGTCCCCAGATCGCTTTTCTCTGCCACAGAGAACAATACATCACCATGACCATCAATAAGATAGATATCACTGAAATTGAATCCACGTCTGAATGCTCTGATATCAGCAGACTGATTAAATACAGCCAGGGCCCAGTCGTAGGACCTGACGAACTCTGTAGCGCGCTTGCGAGATTTCTGTCGCTCTTTGATCAAGGTTTCCAGGAACCTGGAGTTGATCTCTGTTTCTGACTGGAACTGCAATTCCGCCAGTATCTTATTGAAGTAAAGATTAATCTCTCGGGTTTTTAGCTGAGTGACCCTTACCAGATCCGCCCGTATTTGCTTGTCCAGGCTGTCATACGCTGTGAAATAGCTAAAAAAACCGATCAGGGTCATTGGTATCAGCGCGAAGGTGAGAAAGCTGATGTTTAATGTTTTTCCAAGGCCCCCGAATATTCGTCTGAGTACTGTTTTTTTTGAATGGCGATAGTCCATAATTATTCTTTTTAGATCGTCTGCGAAAGCTTTGTGAATAAAACTATCTGATGGTAATCCTGGTTGAAAAACGGGTATCTGCAAAATCATTGATATTGATTGTCTTATTTAGGATGCCTCCTTCCACTGCAAAGTCCATGATTTGTTTTAACCCGGCCTTATCGATGTTCAGGTTGAAGTAGTTGATTACGTTCAGGTCTGTTCTCAGACTTTGAGCGATGGCATCAGTTGTGTGCCCTGGTATATGTTTTTGGATCATACTAGAGATTTTCTGCATATGAATGCCGCCGTTTTTCCTGGCATTTTCGATATCGACTCCAGCCTGATGAATATAGTAAATGACCTCCCTGATAGCCTCCGTTTTCTGCTTGAGCGCTTTGTCTGTTGCAATGATAATGCATTCAACATGTCCTTTTGGCCATTTCATAACATCCTTTGAATACCAGGCTACTTTCCCCGAACCTTCAGTTTCAACAATATCTGCCCACGGCAGCGACTGTTCAAAAGCCGCCGGTTGGTTACGGCTGTTTTTGGATCTCAAAAACGCGGGAGATTTCGGAGGGGCGACCACAATGGCAAGGACCTCTTTGTCTGTACCGTAACCCAGGTTCATCTTCAGGCCGTGGTCTTTCAAATATTTATACAGCACAACCGTGTGGGTTGCCTGCAGGGATGGGACCCCGAATTTAACCGGCCTTCCGGTTGCCTTTTTTATTTTTAAAACAGAATCCGCGATTTTCCGGTCCGGCTTGCGGTGTACCCGTTCGGTTTCGAGTTTAACGTAGGCATTCAGTTTGTCATTAATCGCAAGGGCGTTGCCGTCCCGATGAATAAGACTGACCCATCGAAAGTCAGGGGACTTTGCAAACATGTCCATGGCAATGGGGCTGAGGATAAAGGCCATATCAGCGTCCCTGGACCTGAACCAGGCTCGAACCAGGGCCGGGGTTTTCAATTGTATGAGTTGAAAATCTGCTTTTTTCATACGGAAGCGATAGGATTCAAAAGCAACTACGCCGGGGTAATGATCAGCTAGAGGGAGGTATAGCGCCTTGATGGTCTTTTTGTCCGCCGACACGGGTACAGGCAGCAATAATATCAATATGGCAACAAATAGCCGGAAAGCAAATCGTGATTTTTGCATGAATCAGTTCCATATAGGGTTGAAAATTTCAGTCTGATTGATCGTTCCAGGGTCAAGGACAGGCGAAGTCAGGTAATAGGGGCAGATTCAACTGGATTCCATCTCCCTCAACGGTAGTTGAATGTTGATGATGCTTCCGGTTTCAGAGCTTTTCGCCCAGATTTTACCCCCGTGTGCCTTGGCAATTTCAGAACAGATAGCCAGTCCCAACCCTGTTCCGCCTGAATTGTTCCTGGTCGAGCTGCTTTCGGCAAATTTATCGAAGATCTCTTCCAATTCATCCTCCGGTATACCAACTCCATGATCGGAGACCGATACCAGTACCGCGGGCCCGGCTTCTTCAGAAGCTGTATCCAAAACTTCATCAAATGCAATGTCAATCGGTTGACCAGGCTCGGAATACTGGATGGCATTGGTGATGACATGTCTAAACAGTGTTGAAAGTTTTTCACTGTCCCCTTCAACAACAGTGCTGGTGGTAGGCTTTTTTACGGTCACCTTCATTGATTTATCTTCAATCAGGGTCGAGAGGTTAATCATCACAGTGTTGACTAGGTGTTCCAGATCGCATTGTGATTTTTGGAAAGTCATGGATCCGGACTGCATCAGCGAAAGATCAAGTAGATTTTGGGACAGCAACCGCAACCGTTCACTGCTCACAAGAATTTTTGAAAAATGGCTTTGCAGTTTTGAACGCTCATCATCTGGAGACCCCTTGACCCCGAAACTGGCGAAGCTGATGATGTGATGCAGTGGAGTCATCAATTCATGGGTCATGTTGGACAGAAACCTGGATTTGGCCTGATTTGCCTCCTCAGCTTTTTCCTTTGCCTGTTGAAGCTCGATTGTTCGCTTTGCCACCTGACTTTCGAGGGTTTTGTTGTGGTCTTCAAGCAGGCTTTTCTGTTTGTAAAGCCTGATGAACACATCTACCTTGCTTTTCAGGATGACCGGGTCCAAAGGTTTGAACAGGTAATCAACAGCACCTGACTGGTATCCCTTGAAAACGTGCTGCTCTTCCTTGCTGATGGCGGTCACAAAAATAATGGGGACTTCACTGGTATCTGCGTTTTGCCGGATCAGTTCTGCGGTTTCGAATCCGTCCATGTCAGGCATTTGAACATCCATCAGAATCAAGGCAAAGGTATTTTCAAGTACCAGGCCCAGAGCCTGATTACCGGAACCAGCCTTGATGATATTGATCCCGGGTTCCATTAGATATTTCTCTAGCACAAGTAGATTTTGGGGCTTGTCGTCGACTGCCAGAATATTGATGGTTTCGATATTCGTATCTTCGTTCATAGGCTGTAACAACTTTATCATAATTAGTGGGTACAGTTATAAGCTGTTGTTTTTTATGCTATTTTTGGAAATATAGTATTAGCCCTTACGATAACACAAATTTTAAATACAGTCCATAAAATATATCCGGCCGACTATAGCTAAGACAGCTTCCTCAAGGAGAGTTTTGTGGCCAGAAGGTGGCTTTGTTCCTCCTCCCCAAGAGGATACTCTCCAGGAGGGGAATACCGGCCTTTAGTGCTGGACATCAACAAGGTCGTTCAGTATGTTGGAAGACAAGCTTAAAGCCATACTGACGAACCCTGGCGCATGGGTCATCACCTGCCAGCCGTCATCATCCGTCCAAACCGCAGACATGTTATAGACATGAGTGCTAACAGCGATCGTTATCTATCCTGGAAAAAACGTCTTAACCAGATAGTTGAAGACCTTGACAACCTGATTGAGCAGACCGGCTTGAAAGGTCACCCGAACGAAGGACCGACCGGTAGTCTGAAGGTTCTCAACGAAGCGTGTCGTACCAGTATCGCGGGTGTGATTGAGGCCATTGAACATCATCAAGGGTTGAATCTTGACTTTTTTGATGATTTTCACCGGAATATATCATCATCGACCACTGATACGATATCGACAATGACGGAAAGTTTGAACTCGCTGATGGTCAAGGTTAATGATATCCATGATTTGAAAACCACACTGGAAGAGGTTAGCTATTCGATAAAAAATATCAGCCTGCTAATGAAAATAAAAACCACCAAAATGGGCAAGTCTGAATTTGACCACGTGGTTAAGGGGCTGGAAAGCCTGGCGGGACAAATTAAGGAGAATACAGAGGGCATCAATCTCTCCGCGCTGGAAGCAAGTGAAAACATCACGGTTACCTGTGAAGAGATCGAAGAGCGGCTGGCCAGGTTTAATCGTCTGTTCAAGCCCAGTAGAGAGCAGGTGGATGAACTTCAGGAGTTGGTTCATGATATGGTGACGAGTTCTCTGAAGCAGTGTAAACGGATGAAAACTCTGGTGGATCGGAATGGGCAGTTGATCGAATCCATCGAAGGTGCCATCACCCGGCAGGCAAAATTCCAGGGCCAGCTGAGTGAGATTCGCCAGGCTTTGGGTGGTGCGATCTCCTCACTCACAGCAGAAACGAATGCTGCTGCTGCTGAGGAGGATATGCTTCGGTCGATCGCTGACATCCTTACCAGGCAGCTTGATCAATTCGGGATATGGGAGCACGACCTGGAAACCATCGAACGAGGGATAATGGATGATTTCAGCACCCTGTGGGATGCAGTTGTTGAGCAATCTGCTGAAGGGCAGGTGCTGACAGAAACAGCTTCCGTGTTGAAGGGGAAAATGGGTACTTTTGAAAAAGAGTTTGACAGTGTTTTATCAGCATCTACCTTCAGCGAGCAGAAAACCCGCGAACTGCAGGAAGCCATTGCGGGTATCAATGACAATATCAACAACGTTTCCCGGCAGGTGTCCCATATTGAAATCGGGAGAAATGATCTGGAAGCCCTGACCTATAATGCAGTGTTTAAAGCAGCCAAGGTTGGTATGCAGGGAAAGGTCATGGAATCCATTACCAGTGAAATCACAGGCCTGTCCCGGGAGATGCACTCCAAGGTCTCCAAGAAGGAGGCGGTTATCAAGTCGATTGTCGCCAGTTCAAAAGAGTTTAAGGGCTCCCTGTCAGAGCAGCTGAGTCGCCAGCTCGATTTTTCAAATGAGATGAACCTGAAAATTCGTGAGCAGTGTCAGAAATTCTACGAGGATATAGATGCCGTTTCCGCCGTTCTGGATAAAACGCTACAATTGCAAGAGGTTCTTAAACAGACGTCGGTGGGCGATTTCCAGGGCCAGGATCTCAGCGGCTGGCTACAAAAGGCCCAGATGGGACTGGCTGATATCCTGGGTGAAATGAGGTAGACACTAATTAATGGTACCCTGCCTGCGGATGAAAGCAGACAACCGCAGCAGTAGTGCCAGTGGGACTGAACTCGAAGCCATCCGTTAGATGGATCCCCAGCATCTCTTCAGCGTTCAGTATCTCCATGATGGGTCGGTTGTTCTGGATGTCGGACATGGCCGGGTATCCGGGAGAGTACCGCATACTGCTGCCGTCTCGGTCTCCGATCGCCATTTCTGTCAGAATCCCGTTGACATGCGTAGCCATATCTTCAGCAACCCGGTTCGACAGCCCCTGCAGCATCAAAACCGACTCCCTGTCATGCTCACTGAAACCTCGAATTGCCTTGTCAACATCCGGCCCGGCGGTTGTCAGCTGTATCCCGATGACATCATTTCGGTTGGGATGGAAGTAGCGGGCCACATTAAAAATATCCTGTTTTCCCTGCCCGATGATATCGTTGAAAGTCAGCTCAGCCAGTGTTTTTCCAGTTGCCGGGTCCAGAACCGTAACTGAATTGTCACCCCCCCTGCATGGAAAAAGCCCGAATACACCCTGGGGCCTGATCCAGTCATTCTCGTCTGCCCGTTGAATCCACTCATCCAGTTTTCCGTTCAGCATTTCCTGTGTGATTCCTTTGCGCTCCCAACTCCCTTTTCCGCCATATTTCCAGTTCAGCGTGAAGATCAGTCGCTGATCGATATGCTCCCGGAAATCGGTAAGCCGGTATACCCGCTTATGTAAGGGTTCAAAGGAGGTAACCTCATCTATACATATGGAAAAATCAACTGCCCGCTGCGGCAGGGTTTTCAAAAGTCTGGCTGTTCTTTTTTCAAGACTCTGGCCTGAATGGTAGGCTGCTTCCAGTTTCTCTCGGTTTTCACTCAGCAAACGATTCTTTTGAGTCGGCTCATTGAGCTGGTTCAGGTAGTTGACCCCGTCCATTCCAGAGCGACAATAAAAAACGTTATCCCTCATCTCAGACAGTTCCTCGCAACCTGCCATAGCAACGTAAGCTGCGTGGCGGTTATTGACGGGTGCGCCACCGATCAGGATGGGGATGTTGTCCATCCCCTTCTCTTTCATCAAATTCGCGACGGTAATCATATGGTTGGATGTCTGCACCAGTAAGGCGGACAGGCCGATGGCAATTGCCCCGTTTTCTCTGGCTGTTTTCACAAATGTGGCCAACGGTACCTGCACACCCAGATCGATGACCTTGTATCCATAATTCTCCATCAGTGTTTTGCTGAGATCCTTGCCGATACTGTGAACGTCCTGGTACACCGTTCCCAGCACGATTGTCCCCTTCAACCGCGATTGAAGCTCCGCATCCTCTGAAGCGCTCGCTTTCATGTACGCTTCGAGGAACCCCATCACCTGTTTCATCACATCCGCCGATTTCAACAGATGCGGCAGGGAGACCATGCCCTCTGCAAAACCGGATCCCAGCTCCTCCATGGCGGGCATCAGATGGCTATTGATCAGTTCTAGCGGTTCTATCTGTTGAATAATCTCAGCTACAGATTGAACGATTTTATCACTATACTCATATTCAAAGGAATCCACTGTCACCTGGCCCTGGGAACGCTCTTTGAAACCATCCTTTATCTTGGCGCAGACCGCTTCCGCTAGCGGCATGTTTTCATAGTCGTTCCTTTTAATTGCGACAGATCCCTGTTTTTTCTGCAGCGCGATCTCCTCCAGTTGAGAAAAGGCATCCATGTCGTGTTCAATAATGATACGTCGACCGAGTTCATAGTCTTCGGGAGGCAGCACATTTACCGGCACATAGTGGTTTGGATTCACGATGGCGGCGTCCAGCCCTTTTTTGCGAGCCTCGTCCAGAAATATCGAGGTGAGTACCTTCCGCATGTATGGCTTTTGACCCAGGCCGTTTGTCAAATTACCCACACCGATAACGGTTCGGATATCCTTGTGCAGTTTTTTGATTTCAGGAATGGCGTCAATGGATTCAACGGCGAAGTTCAAGCCGGGTTCCGGCTCGGCTCCGATGGGGAACGCATTAATGTCGAATATCAACTGCTCAGGCAACACACCATGCTGGTTGACCGCCTTATCAAAAATCTGACGACTCAGCTCGACCTTTTGTGACTTTGTAACGGCCGGACCCTTTGGCCCGGTAGTCAGTGCAATATAGACAGGGGCGTGCTGTTTTGTGACGTTCAGTACGGCATCCACCTTATCAAGGCCAGGGGCATATTCTTCCATGGAGATAGAATTAATGACAGGCCGCCCGGGATAGCTGCGAATAGCGTGTTCAAGAGCTTCCACGTCGAATGAGTCAAGTGACATGGCACCCGGGAAATCAACGGTCTGGTTTTTAATCACATCTACCAGGGTGGTTTTTGTGTCGACAACATTGGAGTCCATACAGACGTCTATGATCTCGAGGCCAAGGTCCCTGACTTGCTCGTTGACGACCTCTTCCAGTGCTTCATGATCAATGGGATCCGATTCCTCAACTGCGATACGAACCTTTTTGGAACCTCTGACGTTTAATCGCTCCCCGATTCGGATCAAGGCGTTTTTGCTGTCGAGTACCACAGCCTGCTGAGGTCCTGAGACACAAAGACGGGCATCCGTGTCACGGGCTGCCGGCTTGATCCCTTTTATGGCGTCGCTGACGGCCTTAATATGTTCCGGTGTTGTCCCGCAGCAGCCACCCACAATGTTGATGCCGAACTCGGTCACGAATCTTTTGAGATGATGAGCAAGTCCTTCCGGTGTCAGTTTGAATACAGTCAGTCCGTCTTCAGATTCTGGCAGCCCGGCATTTGGGACGACAGAAATTGGAATTTTGGAGTATCGACTCAGTTTCTCCACGGTTGCCACCATTTGTTCCGGCCCAAGGCTGCAATTAATCCCCAGTGCATGAATGCCGATATCCTGCAGCGTGGTGATGGCTGCCTGAATGTCTGTATGAAAGATCTGCATCCTGGAAAACTGGTCAACCGTCACCTGAGCAATTATCGGCAGGTCAACTCCTTTCTCTGCCATGGCCCGTTTGGCTCCAAGAATGGCCACTTTCAGCTCCAGGATGTCCTGCTGGGTGTCAAAAATCAGTATATCCACACCACCGTCAATCAACCCCACAGTCTGCTGATAGAAATTCCCCTCAATCTGCTCGTAGGTTCCCTTTTTTAAATCCGCATGAGTGCTGGACAATACCCAGTTGGAAGGTCCGAGGGATCCAATCACATACAATGGGCGGTTGTCATAGTTGTCATCTGCCCGGTGTATCTCAAGCGCCTCACGGGCGATCTCGGCAGCGCGCCGGTTCAGTTGATAAGCAATGTCTTCAATCGAAGCTCGGTTCAAGTCCAGTTTTTGTGAGGCTTCGGGGAATCCTTCGAGATCGAGGGTCGAAAAATCGAACTCCTGCAGCCGTAGCGGTGAAGCCCCGAAGGTGTTTGTCTCAACTGCATGGGAACCGGCCCGATAGTATTGCAGATGAAGTTCTCTCAATGCCTCCGGTCGCGAAAACACAATCATGTCTGACAGCATCTGAAACGCTTCCCCGCCATATTCCCTGGGTCCGAATTGAAAACTCTGGATCATGGTGCCCAGGGCACCGTCTATCAGCAGGACCTGTTCTGATAAAAATGTGTTGAACGTTTCTGGTGTCATCTGATGTCTATGCAGTTAGAGGGGTATCGGTTGCGAAAGGTTTGTTTAGTAGTTTTTAACAAGATCGGTGATCATGGATTTCAATACCTCATAATTCTGGGCAACCGGAATGTCGTTATATTTCGCCGCTATCTCCGCCGGTGGCTGGAAGAAAATGCCATGATCAGCTCGCTGCAACATCCCAAGGTCGTTGAACGAATCTCCAACAGCCAGGGTATTAAAGTTCAGTGACCGAAACGCGTCAATGGCTTTTGTTTTTGCGTCATCAATTCTCAGCTGGTAAGAGTTGACAACATTATTCTCATCAACGCCCAGCGAGTGGCAGAAGACAGCCGGCATTTTCAGCTTTCTCATGATGGGACGGGCGAAGGCTTCAAAGGTATCGGATAGAATAATCACCTGGCAGGTTTCCCGAAGCCAGTCGAGAAACTCAACGGCACCGGGCAGCGGGTCCATTGTGTCTATGGTGTACTGAATATCGCGCAGGGTCAGCTTTTTTTCCGCAATAATCTTCAGGCGGATGCCCATCAGCTCATCATAATCGGATATATCGCGGGTGGTTAGTTTCAACTCCTCAATTCCAGTTTTTTTTGCGACATTGATCCAGACTTCTGGAAAAAGGACTCCCTCAAGGTCTAAACAGGCAATCAACATTATATATGCTCCTTTTCTGCGGTTCAGGTTGTGGTGACTGGGGCAAACCCTGACTGCCGGTCGGTTAGCAGAACGATAACACAGTCTGCGGGTTAAAATGCGGTCAGAACATCAGCAGCTGGCAGGGTCCAGAATCAAATCATCCGTTGACCCTGTATACTAATCGATATTTCAAATTATGCCAATGACATTGGATGTTAATCAGCGTAAAAGCCCTGTTGACAGCCTTGTATCATCCGGGATTTTTCTGAAAACAGGTCTCCGGGCCGGTTCAGGGTTTCGAATCCCATGTGCTTCTGGTATAATTTTACAGGAAGGCCTGAGTCTGCTCCGGAAAGCCTAAAATTCGTCACCCCCGCGAAGTGTTCGGAGCTGCAAGCTTCGCTCCTCAGGGTCCAGATGTATTTATTTTAACTAGATTCCCGTTCTGCGCTGTGAGTCTCGCGCATTCAGTGCGGGAATGACGGAGTAAGACGATTGTGGACTTTTCAGAGCGGACTCAAAAGTAGTTATTCAACGGTTTGTCCCTTCTGCGGAACGAATTATATTAAGTTACACGTAGAATAACTGTGACCGGTTTAACTGGTTAGCTAG
>JAOZRE010000004.1 GCA_029940215.1 bacterium
AGACGTCATTCATGAAACCTCCTGAAAAAATTTAACTCACTTTCATACGGCAAAAGCACAAAATGGCTACAGAATTAGGACGTGTAAACACTGAAATACTCCCGGGATGACATAACGAAACAAACCTTGAAAAATCGAACAGAGCATCTGGTGTGAAGCCGTTTCAGGTGATTGGACGAGTTTCTGGATGATCTTAACGACATGGAGCGGCCGAAATCCCACTTGTTTGAGCAAAGCGAGTTTGGGATTTCAGCGAAATGAGTTATAGATCATCTTGAAAAGAGTCCCCAGCTGAAAGGGATTCATACCAGATGCGGAGCATTATAGCAGAATATCCAAAGCTGAGAAAATAATCAGCCCAACATTCCAATACCGCTGTCGTAGGCGGTCATGTTAATCTCCACCTTGTCTGCGGGCATGGACTCGGAGATGGTTTCCTGGAACCCCTCCCGGCTCAACGGCAACTCGTTGGTGCCAGCCAAAGCGCCCAGCAACATGATATTACCGAAAATCGGGTTCTTCATCTTCGCCATGGCCTCGTCTGTGGCATTGATAAACCAGGATTGCGCCGACAGTTCATTGACCCATTTCTCAATATCCTCCTGGGATGGATAGTTCTGCTCCCCGGAAATAACACCCACCGAGTAGATCGGACGGGTGTTACACAGGACCTTGACATCGGCGTTCCCATATTGAGCCAGCACCCGGATCGCCTCAGTGGGCTCCAGGGCGATGATCATGTGGGCCCTGCCCTTGGCGATCTGAGGCGAAAAGGCATCACTGGACGAAATCCGCAGGTGACTCATGACGGATCCCCCCCGCTGGGAGGCCCCGAAAGTCTCGCCGATAGTAACGGTATATCCCATTTTGGACAGCATATTGCCCAGCACCCTGGACGCCATTACATTTCCCTGCCCACCAACACCCGTAATAATCAGGTTATACGGATCATACTTCAATTTTTGCTTTTCCATGATTATGCAACCTCCTTTCGATCTATGGCCCCTGCCGGGCAGATATCAGCGCAGACGCCACAGCCGACGCAAATGGCATCATCAATTTTAGATATTCCCTGCTCCTGATCCCAGACCAGACCGGGGCACCGGAAAATCCGGGTACATAACCGGTTGCAACCACAGTTCTCCCCCCGGCATGCCTCTTCAACCACCTTCATCTCAAATTTTTTGGTATGCTTCTTCTCCGGGCTGAGCGCACAGGCCTGCTTCAGGATCAGGACCTTGACACCCTCCTGGATCTCCATCAATTCGAATATCTGCTGCTGGGTGTCCTTGAAATCAAAGGGATCGCTCTCACGAACCGTAATGCCCATGGACTCACAGATTTTTCGGATATCCAGTTTTATCGCATCGCCGCCCTGAGCATCCGTGTCCAGACCCGGGTGGGACTGAAACCCGGTCATGGCCGTGCCACTGTTATCCAGCACCACCAGCGTGATATCCGCCTTATGATGTACCGCGTTGACCAGTGCCGGCAGCACCGCATGGAAAAAGGTGGAGTCACCACTGACCGCCATAACCGGCTGGTCCATCCCAAATCGGCCCAGTTGGCCAAAACCGCTTGCAACACCGGTTCCCGAACCCATGGCATGCATGGTGCGCAGTGTACTGAACCCGGTGGGGAGTATCGCCATGCTGTAACAGCCGATATCCCCGCAGACAAACCCGTTGCGGTTGTCCAAGGTCAGCGCATGGTGAATGTTCCAAAATGACGCCCGATGCGGACAACCCGGACAGAAGGTCAGATCACGGCTTGGCGCATTGAAGAATGCCAACGGCAATGCCTTTTCCGTATACTCTGCTGAGGCGCCTTCATATGCCATCCCCAACACTTCTGCCATCGGTGCCACGACGAGGTCCGGATTCATTTCATTGGTGGTGGGAATCGACCCATCCCGTTTACCGTAAAATGTCTTTGCTCCGATGGACCCTGCGAGTTCTGCCGCCAGGATTTTGATATTTTCCTCTAAAAAAGGAATCACCTCTTCCACAATCATGATCTTGTCCGTCATCGCCAGATGTTTTTCCAGCAGTTTCGGTGGCAGCGGCCAGGTGGTTCCCAGTTTCAGGATACCCACCCTGTCCTCGGCCCCCAGCAGGAGCACTGCTTCGCGAGTGTACAGATTGCACGCGGAGCTGGTGATCACCAACAGTTCAGGCTTTTCCGGACCGGTATAGGTGTTGAAGGGTGATGTTTCAAAGATCTCCTCGGCCTTCTTGATCTTCTCCTGCTGCAACCCATGGCGATAATCCACCGGCGCGCTGCTTACAATCCCGGTGTCTGGATCGAGAATAAAGCCGTCATGTTGAAAACGGGCCTTGTGATCCACTTCGGGCAGGTCTCCAAAGACCACGTTACCGCTGGCATGAGACAGCCGGGTCACACTGCGCAACATCACCGGACATCTAAGCTCTTCGGACAGTTCAAAGCCCCACTTTGTCATGTCTTTGGCTTCCTGGAAATCGCCGGGTTCAATAAGCGGCACTTCCAGCATCCTCGAAAAATGACGGCTGTCCCCTTCGTTGATACTGGAGAGTGCCCCGGGATCCTCACAGGGAATAATCAGCATCCCACCACGGGTACCGGAACCGGCCAGGTGCAGGAAGAAATCTGAGGCCACATTGACCCCGTTCTGCTTCAACACGCACATGCTTCTCAATTCCGCAAAGGAAGCCGCAGCTGCCACCTCCATCGCAACTTTTTCATTGGTGGACCACTCCACATACAGGTCACGCTTTCCGGAAACACGGGCCAGATTTTCGATGATTTCTGAAGAGGGTGTCCCCGGATAGCCGGCAGCAACAGCCACTCCCGCTTCCAAGGCACCACGAGCGATTGCCTCATTACCCATCAGCAAATGCCGTGCATTTTTGTCATGTTCAGCGATATTTGTCATTTCTCCTCCTTTGCCACATTTTCTTTTGCTCGTTTTTTCTTGTTGCCGGCACCCAACGTCAGGTGCTCCAAACCTTCGGCAGGAAAATCATCCAGTACCAGATATCCCTCTGCAACTGCTTTTTCGACCAGTTGTTCACCCTTTTCCGTTCGAATAATCAGTGTGTTCCAATCAGATTTGCCCTCGAAGGCACCCACGGAAACATCCGCCCACTCAGCCGTCATATCGGGACAGACGCCGCATCCCTTTGGGACCAGTTCCCGGATCTCATCCAGCGGAATTTCAACAACGGTTTCGCCTGTTTTAACAATGAACACTTCCGCTGGCGGCGGTGGAACATCCATACCCGTAATGGTTTTAAGATCAACCCGGGTCGACAGAAAATCCATCAATTGTCGTGTATCAAGCGCCCAGGTGCAGAACAGCCCAACGGTCAAGCCGATCGGATCGACAAAATCAGATTTTTCCAATGGATTAAGGCGCATCTGTGCGACCCCGGTCAGCTGGCAGGCGGTCCCCACAAACCCCAGATTCGTTTTGCCATCGGTTGCCGCTTCATTCAGGCAGGACACTGCCGGCGTCGCCATGTATTTGGTGGAAGCACACTTGACCACATCCTCTGCCCGGGTCACCAATTTAGGCTTCGGCAGAAGACCATCGCTGTCCGTCAGGACAGCGCCGTCAACCATGCCGCTCTCCAAAGCGCAGGTCATCAATGCTGATACGGTACCACCATTCTGAAAATCTCCGGTTCCTGTTCTTTCCCCAGCTTTTGCAGCAGTGATACGTCGATAGATCCCGAGAGGGTCGCCATTATATGGCTGTTGAAACAGTGCCTGGGCCAGCTGTTCAAAATCGACGTCCGTCTTCGGACAGTGCGCGTAACAGCGACCCTTTTCAAGATCACAGTCAAAAATTTTAGCCAGTTTGCCTTTGTGCACCTTGAAATAGGGACAGAGCCCCACGCAGGCACCACAAACCGTACACAGGTCCTGATTCAGCACCTGCTCAGACAGCTCCTTTGATCCAGCGATTTGCATTGATGATCCTCCTTTTTTACAGATAGTTCAGATTAACAGATAAAACCTTAAAACAAGCTCGACACACTATCGTTCATCTCAACCAGTAGCCTGGTTTGAAGACAGCATCGTTTCCGGGAAATATCCCATGCGGCGGGAAATCTCAAATCCGGTTTGAATAATCCGGGGACCAACATCAGACAACCTGTCTCCTTTGATATGCTCCGGAGTGCCTGATAGACTGATCGCCCCCGTGGCCTTAAATGATGCATCAAAAATGGGAACGGCCACGCAGCTCATACCCAGCAGCAATTCGTTGGTTTCCGTCACGTAACCTCTCTCCAGAGCTTCTTTCAAACTCTCCTTCAATTGCGCCGTGTCAGTTATCGTGTTTTGAGTATATCGGTGAAGCGTGTTTCGCTCAATATATGCTGATATTTCGACGTCACTCATGGTAAAAAGTACTGCTTTACCGACTGCCGTGCAATAAGCCGGAACCCGAGGCCCGACTTTCTGCAGGACAATATTCTCAACTGACGGAAAAGCATCCAGGGTGATCAACATCGAGTCATGGTCCCAGATCGCAATCCGCGCATGCAAACCGGTATTAACCGCCAGTCGTTGAACCAGCTCACCGCCAACCTGGTTGATTTTCAAGTTACCCGCCTGAAGCGACCCCAGTTCAACCAGTTTCAACCCCACTGAATATTTCCGGGTCTCTTCATCCTGGTTCAGGTAACCCTCCCCCAGCAACGTCTGCACCAGGCCATGAACCGTCGGTTTGGGCAGCGCCATCAAACGGCTGATCTCTGCAATACCCAGCTCTGGCTGAGATGAAGAGAATAACGACATTATTTTGAGTGCTCTTTGTACGGATTGAATCGCCACAGAATTCCCGGCTTAAATGTTCAGCATTATCAAACAGCATTCGAAATAACAGATAATTATTTAAACACTCCTGTTTTGTCAAGCTCAATTATCCAAAATCGTAAGGGGGCTGATCCATATTAATCTATACAAAGCCGTTGTCGGCTGGTATGCTCTTGCTGCGATCAGCAATTATACAATTATATACAATAAAAACAGGGCTATGGAGAGGAATCTACCCTGTGATTCGATGAGAGGAGAAAAGGATGATAAAACTATATGGATCTATGATGACCAGTGCATTCCGGTGCCATGTGCTGCTGAAGGAACTAGGTATTGAGTGGGAAGAGGTCCCTTTGGATATGGGGAAGGGTGAGCACAAATCGCCGGAGTTTTTGAAACTCAACCCGAATGGGAAGGTACCCTGCATGGTGGATGGGGATTTTGTCCTCTGGGAGTCAATGGCCATCAACAAATACCTGGCCAAGAAGTATCAGCCCGACCTGCTGGGCGGAAGCATAGAGAATATGGCATTGATCGATCAGTGGAATTACTGGTCCATCGTCCATGTTCAACGCTACCTGTTTGAGATGTTCATGGATCCCAGCGATGAGACCCGAAAGCGCTGCACCGATGCCATAGAACCGATGCACAAGGTCCTGGATGCCCACTTGGCAGGCAAGGACTTTCTGCTGGGCGATACCTTCTCGGTCGCTGATATCAACTTGGGCACGGTGATTGTGGTAAACCAGTTTGTTAAAAATGATATTTCCGGATTCACCAACATGAGTGCCTGGCTGGACCGACTGCAATCCCGCCCCTGCTTTCAATGATTGCGGATTCCCAGTTTAGTCACACGCTGTAACTGATCAGGTATTGGCCAGTGATCCACCGTCGACGTAGATGGTTTCACCGGTGATGTAATGAGCGTTTTCGGTGCAGAGAAAAAGGACCGCTCCAACGATCTCTTCCGGCTCCGCTAACCGTCCCTGTGGTATCCTGGAGGCAAGTGCCGCCTCGATATCCGGATTGGACCAGATCGGTTCACTGAAGGGGGTTCGAGTCAGCCCGGGACCCACTGCATTGACATTGATATTCAACATGGACCATTCTACTGCCATACATTTGGTCAGCATGGTCAGCGCAGCCTTACTGGCATGGTAGATCCCCATGCCGGACCCACCCCGAACCGCACCAACCGTGGTAATATTGACAATATGGCCACCACCATGTGTCATCATCTCCTTCGCTGCCTCACGAGCCAGCAGGAAAGCAGCCTTGACGTTCACATCAAAGATCTTGTCATATCCATCCTCACGAAGATCCAGCAGACCCCGCATGAAGCTTCTGGCGGCATTATTGATCAGGATGTCCACCTTGCCGAATTCCGCCACCGTCCCTTCTACGATTGAAGGGATCAGTTCAGGTTTCATCAGATCTACCTCGATGGCTATCGCCTTTCTCCCTTTTGCCTTGATCTCTTCAACCACAGCCTTAAGCTGATCTCCCGATCTGGCTGTCACCGCCACGTCCGCTCCTGCATCAGCCAGACCCAGCGCGATGGAACGACCAATTCCGCGACCGCCGCCGGTGACGATGGCGACCTTTCCTGTTAAATCAAATGTTGCTGACATATATTCGACTCCTTTAATGGTTAAATTGCGGATCACAATCATGTTGTGTTGATGGATGATAAAAAAAAAAAGTTTTTTGCGCAAGTTTTTTGAGACAGGTGCGTTATAATATTAAAAGACACAAAAAAAGAGAAAACCATGGATCAACATATTTCAGAAGAGCGGCTGACCGCTTTTGTCGACATGGCTGTATCACTCGGATTCGGGATCCTGTTCTCAACCTTCATTACACTTGTGCTGGTGCCGAACCTTTATCTCATTATTAAGGACATCAAAGGACTGTTCAGCTCCAGCAAAAAATCACCCGGAAGCGAGATCAACCCGGTATACGTGACTTAAATCCTCCTGCTCCAACGGGTCCCCTTCCCGGGGACATCACCCCCATTAATGAAAATTGCCCCTTAAATTTTTCGAGTATTTGCTCGATTTTCTTTGACAAAGCTCTCGATTTAATTAAAAATCGAGCATATGTTCTATTTCATACCAATCCAAACAACTGGGAGAGAGTAAGATGATTAAGACAAAAATGAATGAACTGCTGGGAACAAAGTACCCGATTATCCAGGCCGGAATGGGCCCCTTCAGCAATAACAAGCTCTGCATCGCAGCGGCAAACGCCGGGGCACTTGGACTGATGTCAACCAGCGGCATTGCATCTGGCACACGGGATTTCCAGCCTGAAATCTTTCAACGTTGGGTGGAAACCGCGAACGCCAATCCGGAAGATTCATCGGAAGATATCCTGAGAAGCGCGTTGAAGCAGGCCGATGAAGGTACAAAAGAGAGCGGTGGTATTTTCGGGATTAATGTGATGGTCTCCGGAATGATGTTTGAAGATGCGGAAAAACTGATCAACACGGCGATTGCCTATCGTGAGGAAAATCCGGACATCAAAGAGCGATTTAAGGTGATTTTCACTTCAGCCGGTGACCCTTTACCCTGGGGCGATAAAATCAAAGGGGCCGGGTTCAAATGGCTGCACGTTGTCCCCTCCGTTAAGGGCGCATTGAGATGCCAGAAAGCCGGTTGTGACCTGATCGTCGCATCGGGACATGAGGGTGGCTTCCACACGTCATGGGAGCCGGTTCACTCCATGACACTATTACCCGCTGTCGTCGAGGCACTTGCGGATTCAGGAATTCCGGTAGCAGGTGCCGGTGGTTTCTGCGATGGCAAATCAATGGCTGCAGCCCTTTCTCTCGGCGGAGCTGGGATCCAGATGGGAACCCGCTTCCTCGCCACCAAGGAGAGTGATTTCGCTCCCATGTGGAAAGAGGGAATTGTCAACGCCGGTGACCGCGGCACATTGGTCGCTCGGGGTTTTGTTGGTCCTGCACGGTGGATTAAAAATGAGACTTCCAAGGTTCATCAGAAAAACACCCTGGAACTGACACCGGAACTGTTTCTGGACAGCCCTGGCCCAATGACAGATGGTGCGTTGCAGCTGATGGATTATGAGCGCAAAGGCATCGACGCCACAAACGAAGGGAACGCGGAAAAAGCCATGTACGCTGGCGGGGAATGTGCTCAACGTGTGAACGACATGCCAAGTGTGCAGGAAATGGTGGACAACGTCATGAAAGGTGCCGTTGAAACCATCAAGAATCTGCCATCCGTTCTCGGATAGTCCGGATCGGCTGATAAAACATGGATGGCATCAGGAACCCGATATAAAGCTGAAATGGATTCAGCAGAAGGGTTCCCCTCAAGTGGATTCGCAACGGAAGCGAATCCCAACACCTAATATCACACAGCCCTTCTTTTTCTGATGATTCTGGTGGGAATGTAGACAATCAGAAAAATCAGGCCCAGTACCAGGATAATGGCACCAAAAGCCAGCCAGGTGAGATAGTTTCCGCCAGCCAGCAGGTTGTATGGGTTGAGGCTGGGGGCCTTGACCTGGCGATCCTCTGTCTGCCTGTATTGTTCCGGTATTTCAGGAATCCCGTCTCCGTCCCGGTCGTCAAAGGTCCGAACATATCCCATCAGCGCCGTCCAGTCCTTTATTTCCTGGATACCCGCCTGATTCTTGTTCCCATCCACCCGGACTGTACCCAGATCCTCAATTGGATTTCCCGCCCTGTCCTTGGGAACAATGGTCAGAATCCCGCTGGTGAAACCGCCAATGACCTTGAGGAAGGTCGCGTTGTATATGTTGGAAACGATTTTGTACAGCCGGGTATCGTCTGATGAGTAGTCCAGTGGCTGGTAGTTCCCCTGCTCATCCTCAAGCAGAATCTCTGTCACCCGGTCGAAAAGCATTCGATTGGGATTATAGGTCATTTTAGCACCAGAGACCTGAATGTAATAATCGCTGCCCTGCATGGGGTAAACGGTGGTCAGCACCTCAAAGACCTTCTTGACTTCCTGGGCGTTGACGTACATGGACACCAGGGGATAACTCATGGAACCGTCCCACCCGATACCCAGCGGAACCGTACGAAACAGGTCGCTAACCGTCACCTGACCGGTTTCCCCCTTCAGAATATCGTCACGAATTACACCGTTCGACTGAACGGAAATAGTCACCCGACTCAGGGGATCCCCGGGAACGCGCTCTGCCTTGTCAACCGCCCAGCGGGTGGCATCGGTAATCAGATTACCCAGGGTCGACTCCTTCTCCTCGATGTGCAGATCAAAATCGGTTTCGACCAGTGCCTGGTCAAAGCGCAGGTTGTAGGGTTTTAATACCTTTTCATTGACCAGTTGTATGGCAGCATCGACCCTGGCGGTGATGTCAGGATCGCCCTTAATGGTGTCGTCGATGGGCAAGATCCTGTAATCGAGCAGTTTGACATCTCCCTCATCAATCACCAAATCCAGTACGCCGACCTGTTTGCCATATTCCCAGGCCTGAACAATAATTGTCCCATTCTCAATAATGGCGTGCGGAAGCCGGGTGTGGGTATGTCCACTGATGATGACATCTATTCCGGGAACGTTCCTGGCGAGAAGCTGATCCTCTGAGACAGTCGGATCCAGACTCAGACCGCTGTGAGATAAACAGACAACCAGATCGACCTTCTCTGTCTCCCTCAAGACCTTAACCATCTGTTTCGCCGTTTCAGTCATATCCCCGAACGTCACCGGGGAGGCAAAGGGAGCAACACTGGCCGCATTTTTACCAACCAGACCGAAAAAACCAATTTTCAATCCACCCCTCTGCATAACCGTCCAGGGTTTCACTACTCCCTGCTTGAACAGCGTTTCCAGACTGTCATCCGCTTTTTCCGTATCACTGAAAACCACGTTGGATGACACAATCTGCGGCATACTCCCTTTTCTGACGGCGGATGTCAGAATCCGGGTCAACCCTTCGGGTTTCAAGTCAAATTCATGATTGCCGAGAGTCGTCAGGTCGATTCCCATCTCTTTCATTAACGCCAGTTCCAATGCCTCCTCCCTGGCGACCATATGAAACAGCGATCCCATCAGAAAATCGCCCGCGTCCAGGACCAGAACCGGGTTGTTCCTCTTTTTTTTCTCGGAGCGAATTAGCGAGGCAATTCGGGCCCAACCCCCGATCGTCGCATCGTTTCCAGTTACATCCGGACTGTAGTCCCGATTGGGAGAAAATCCCAGAAAGTGGGAGTGCAGGTCATTGGTGTGAATGATGGTCAACCGCTTGTCAGCCGCACCCAAAGCACTTGCCTGACTTATGACAAACAGGATGAGAATGACTACGACATATTTAGCTTTCATTTTAAACTCCCCCTTGATTCTGTATCAATCTGAGATAGCACCGCTTGTTTCGTCATTGAAAACGGTGAATTGGCCGCTGAGGTAACACAAAGACACTGCAAGCCTGCACCATTTCAAGCAGAATATCAAGGGCTTGCTAATGATGAAACAGATATCACATCAACTGGTATTCCAGATTCGCCGAGGTTACTCAACGCCAGAGCCCTACAGCGCCAGGGTCACCATCGCTCCGACTGACAGCATCATGTCTCCTATAAATATTGTGGATTGTTACCGCTGCAAACAGTGTCGCCCTCATTATTAAAAACGGTGAGGTGGCAGAACTGGTTGTCATGGAACAAGATTCGAAATTACCAGATCGTCTTCACGTGTTGCCATTTCTGCAGCTTTCGATCCTTCGAAACAAGATCGGCCCCGTGAATCAGGCAGGTCGCGGCTATAAACCGGTCGGCTGGATCGCCATGGAAATCTCCCGGTAATCGTGTTGAGTAAACCATGGTTTTGGGGTCGAGCGGTAAAAAACGAACCTTTGGAAGGGAGAGTGCGGTTTTAATCCAGTCCATTACATCCTGGTTCAAGGCGAGGCGGTTATGGGAAACCAGCATGGCAACTTCCCAACAACTGATGGCGCTGATACCAATTTCTGCGGCTTGATCAATCTCTCTCGCCGCCTGCTTCGAAAGCAATGTTGACTCGCTCGCTGACCAGATCCATGCGTGTGTGTCGAGAACAATCATGCCTCGGCCTCCCACTCCTCATCGATTGGAGAGACAATATCCGCTTCAAAAATCACGCTCCCTTTCAGGGGATTGATGAGCTCATGCTCCGGTTTCAGGTATGGGGTCAGGCAGGCAACCGGTTTTCCATGTTTGGTGACAACCAGCTGTTCATGGGTCCGAGCAACTTCATCCAACAAAGCAAGACACTTTGCTTTGAACTGACCCGCAGGTATCGTTTTCATCACTTTCCCTTATAGGTTATAAAATTATGACTATAGTAATTTTTTTATAACCTATTTTACCGGAAAGGTCAATCCCCCGCTACTTTAGCAGGCCAACCGTTTCCGGGGCTGCTTCCGGGTGCCATTCAGGGCAGTTGGTGCTGCCGGTATATGCCCGGACATATTTACGCTCCGGCGTTCTCTCCAGATATCGGCGGGAACGCCGCCAGCGATGTTGAACCACTTTCGGTTTGATCAGAAAATCCCGGTAGCATTTTTCGCGGAACGCTTCTGAATCCATGTGTCCATCACAAATCAATTTTACAGGCTCGCCTTCCCGGTCGAAGCACTCATAAATGTTGTAACTGTTTTCCATGTCAATCCTGAATAAGTGGTTTTTATCAAGGAGAACGTACTTTCACTTTTATTGGTGAACATATGTATACTATAGTATTGGAAAAAGAGTTTGTCAAACAAAAATCGACATTCGGAAATGGGCAGGAATAATGCGGCGTTTAGTGCATATTTACAACTATTTACGCCACCGTTTTTCAGGGGGCTACGACAGTATATGCCGTTTGTAAATGGAGAGAACAGGGGGGTCTATCCAGGAACAGTTTTCACTAGTGAAAGATTGAAATCCCATGGTCGGGATAACGAAAGGGAAAGGAATCTCAACATCTGAAAGTAGATGCGGCTATTCTTCTCGTGGTACGAGGCGACTGGCGATGCGGTAGAGCAACCAGCGGTTGAAGGCGTTCATATATTTAATGCTGTCCTTACCTGCGATGGCCATTCCCGCAAGGAAAACAAGGTGCGAGAGGCCGTACGCAAGCGGCGATCCAATCAGGAAAAGCGCCGGCCAGGAGAGGTAAAAGGAGACCACACCCAGAACCGTGATAAACGGCCAGGCCATCAGATAGCTGAATCCGACAATCCCCATTCCCAGAATAAACTGGACAGACGGTTTTTCCCGGAACATCGACAGATCTGCCGGTTCGGCCAGGGCCCATTTAAAAAAGCGGGTCTCGGCTATCCAGTTACGGAAACGTCGTAGCCCAATCATCTGGTAGCTCCGATTTTGTCCATCACCGGTCGATCAATCAGGGTGGAAAGTGGAACAGGTTGCAGCTGTTTTGACTGCAGCCCGACAAAAATACGCTCCATCTCTTCCATTAGTTGCCTGGATGTCATTTCCCCGTGAGGTTTGCAATCGTGGAGCAGCAGGATATCGCCGGGTCGGATTTTTTTCAGGACCTTCTCAGCCATTCCGTTGATGCGGCGATTTCCAAAATCCGTGGCTCGACAGCTGAAACCGACGCAGGTCAGCCCGAGATTTTCCAGAATCGGTCTCAGGTGAGGATTTGTGATTCCAACCGGAGGCCGGAAGGTCTTTGGTCGGATTGAAAAGTCAGCCAATCTTTCCTGGCAGGTTATAATCTCCGCCTCAATTTTCCGTCGTCCCTTCAACATCAGAAACACATCATGGGTATCAGAGTGGTTTCCAATATCGTGCCCCCCATCCAGAATTGCCCGAACCAGGTCCGGACAGGCTGCGACTTTTTCGCCGATGACGAAAAAGGTGACTTGAAACCCGAACCTTGAAAGCAGCTCAAGCAGGGCAGGCGTTGTTTCCGGGTCCGGACCATCGTCAAAGGTGATGGCGATTTCAGGACGCTGGGTCTTTCCCCGGCGCACAATGGGAAGAAAGAAGCTGAGTCGCTGGGCATAAGGTCCCACAAGGCACAGCAGTCCAAACACAACCGCAGGCAGGAACCAGAGAGACGGAACCAGAATCAGCAGTGGAACCGTTGTCAGGGCAGCCAGTGCGGCAGAGAGTTCAAAACGGCTTCGAAAGGGAAATTTGTTCAGCATTTTCCATCGAGCTTGAATTTACCACTGAACTTCAAATAGGTACAGCTGCTATCAGCGATCTGCGCTTTAACGGTGACGCAGGAAGCGTCGGCCGATACTGTTTCAATGGACAGTTCCAGTTCAGATGTTCTGTCCGGGATCAGCAAGTTGAGGAACTTGATCTGCCGGGATTCTGTCAGCAAGACCTTCCGGCCCAGGTGATCCGCGACCAGTTCTTTTATCATCTGGATCATACAGGCGCCAGGTGTCACCGGATTGCCCGGAAAGTGCCCGTCATAAACAGGGTGCTCCGGGATGAGGGTGATACCCAGGCGAACCACCGCTTCCGTTTGTTCCAGGACCCTGCTGACCTTAAAGAAAGAATCTTTCAGCATAAACAACCATTGCGAATTAAACAGACTGCGCAGATTCCCGCCCGAACGTTTTTTTAACCAGGTTTCGGTTGCGCGGCCGCAGGGTTTTATTCTCCATCTCTTTTTTGACCACCCGCAGCATAAGCTTGAACATTTTCACCGACTGGGCTTCGTCCGCATAGAAGGTGTCCCAGGCATAGGTCAACAGCTCCTGCAGTTTGTCGGGGGTCATGTGTTTGGGCTGATAAACCACCCTGTCAGCGGAATACCGGTCCCAGTCATATGAGAGAATCCGTCCCGCCTGATGCAGTTCATTATAGGCCTGCGTGTGGGGAAATGGGGTCAGCACCGTGAATTCAGCCAGATCCAGTTCAATCTCCATCAGAAAATCGATCAGCCGTTTGACATCGTCCTCAGTCTGGTCGTCCAGCCCCAGCAGGATGGTGCCTTCCACGCCAATGCCGTGATCGTGGTAGCGCTTGATCCGATCCCTTATATAATCAGAGGTATCAAACACCGCCTGGTACACATACCAGGCCCCCGCCTGTGCCGCCAGGTCCAGGACTTCGGGGTCGTCTTCAATGGGATGGCAGCACCAGCTTTTTTTCAGCGGGATCATTTCCCGAAAGAGGTCTTTTTCCCACTGGGTATCCTGGGCCAGGGAGTTATCGACGATGAACAGCCGGTTGTTGTCTATCCCGGCAATCTCTTCGATTGTTTTATCAATGGGCCGGGGCCTGAATTTTCGCCCCCCCAGATAGGCCACCGCACAGGGATAACAGTTGAAATGACACCCCCTGGAGGCATGCACCAGGTCCACCATCTGCACTCCCTTGTAGTTATACAGATCCGAATCCAGGATATCCCGCCGCGCCGACCCTACGATCTCAATGGGCGGCAGATCGGTCTGGTAGTTGTATACAGGCTTGAGGCGGTCCATTTTAAAATCCGTCATCACCTCATCCATGCGCCCTTCGGCTTCACCCAGAAAAACCGAGTCCCCATGTTCGGCTGTCTCTTCAGCATGGAGCATGGTAGCAATACCGCCAAATATCACCTTAATTCCCCGCCTGCGATACTCCACCGCAATCTCCCAGCCCCGTTTGATCTGGATCGTCAACATCATTGAGATCCCCACCATATCAACCGACTCATCAAAATCAATGGTTTGAACGTTTTCATCGACAAAGGTGACCGACACATCATCCGGCAGGGAAGCTGCAAAAACGACAGGGCCGTGTGGGGGCAGATGAAACTCTGTCTGACAATCCAGTTTTGCCCACCTGGGATAAATCAATTTAAAATTTATCATTTCTATCCTTTGTTTTCATTACGCAACAAGCGTCGAAGCGGCTTCCCCACGCGATTGGCAGGAATTTCATCACAAAAGCGAATATAGCGGGGCACCTTGTAAGCCGCCAGGTGCTCCTTGCAGAATGCCATCAATTCAGCTTTTTCACCGGTTTTTCCTTCCTCGGTCACCACGTAGGCAACGATGGCTTCTCCCCGCATTTTGTCCGGGGTGCCAACAGCCGCAGCATCCTTGACGGAAGGATGTTTCTTGAGTACGGATTCAATATCGCTGGGATAGACATTAAAGCCGCGCGAAATGATCAGGTCGTCCTTACGATCCACGAGGTAGAAGTACCCATCTTCATCCATCCGGGCCAGGTCGCTGGTATAGAGCCAGCCGTCCCGGATCGACTCCCAGGTTCGTTCCGGGTCGTTCCAGTAACCCTGCATCACCTGAGGTCCGCTGATAATCATCTCTCCAACCTCACCAACCGGGCAGTCCGTTTCACCCGTTTCGATATCGACGATCCTGACATCAATACCGGGAAGGGGTAGTCCGATGCTGTCATATCGTGGCTTTTCCGCCTTAAACGGCATGATATGGGATGATGAAGAGCCCTCAGATAGGCCATAAGCCTGGGCAATCCGCTTTCCGGTCAATTGTTCGTACTTGACCTGCACCCATTCCGGCAGCGGCGCCCCGCCGCCTGTTGCCACCTCGATGGCTGAGAGATCGTATTGATCCGCCTCGTTGTGTGACACCAGGGCCGCCCACAAGGCCGGTACCGCAGGAAAAGAAATCGGGCGATATTTTTTGATATCACCAAGAATCGTCAGAATATTGGACCAGTCGAACATGGGATACAAAATCATCCGCATACCCTTGCGAACCGACAAGTGGAGGCCGATCGTCATCCCGAAGACATGAAAAAATGGAATCATGCAATGTACCGCCGGGTTCTCCGGGTTCACATCCGGTCGCCAGCTATCTATCTGCACCAGATTGCTTGTGATATTGCGATGGGTCAGCACCACCGCCTTGGGGGCTCCCGTTGAGCCGCTGGTGTATTGTAGCACAGCGACATCATCCATCTCACAGACCCTTTCCGGCTCCTCAGTCGGATTGGCTGCAACCAGATCATTGAAGATCAGGATTTCCGGACATGACTCCCCAATATCGATCGTTTTTTCCAGGTTCATGACCGAATGGATCACAATCTTGCGCAGGGGGGTCTCTTCGACTACCTGAACCACGTTATTGAGAAATATATCCAGAGTGATCACGACTTGTGCATCCGAATTATTCAGGAATGTTACCAGGTCCGCTCCCTGGCTCATCACATTGAGGTTCACCACTATCGCTCCCAGCTTGACCACCGCATAAAACCCGATGATGTAAGTTGGCGAATTGGGCAGGAGCAGTGCCACCCGATCCCCCCTTTTGATGCCCATTACCTGCAGCGCGTACGCAAACCCGTTAACCTTTTTGTTGATCTCACCGTAGGTGATATCCAGCTCGTTCATGGTTGAGGCAATGTAATCCGGGTGTTCGGTCGCTGTTCTTACCAACAGTTCCGGCAGGGTAGCGTTCAGATACTCCGGTTCCGAAACGACACCTTCTTCATATTGGTTTAACCAGGGTTTTTTCATAGTCGTCATATGGGGTTATCTTTTTTAAGCAGTTCGATCATGTTCTGCCTGTGATTGGCGATAATAAAAGCAACGGTGACAGCAACGCCGCTAGTGGAAATCGAATCCATCCCGATCTCCTTAACCACCAAAGCACCGAGGGTCAGAATCAGAAAAAATGAGGCGATAAAGGGTTTGCGAAACAGACCATACGCAGTGACCCAGGCCACCATGGCATAAATGACCGACCAGCCTGTGATCATAGCGAAGAAACCCATATAGTTCGCGACACCTTTTCCACCTTTGAAGCCATGGAAGCAGGGAAATCGGTTACCCAGGATCAGCACCAGCCCTACCCAGGGAACCAGCCGCATCGGCAGATAGTAAATAGCCAGCCAGGAAACACCCATCGCCCGGCTGAAGTCCAGTAGCAGCACCAGAATCGCCCAGAGCAGACCCGCCTGTCGATAGACATTGGTCGTCCCCGGATTACCACTAAACTGCGCCCGGGGATCCGACCGCCCCATCAACCGAAACAGGATGATGGAAAAGTTGACTGATCCCGCCAGGTAAGCTGTTAGTAGTAAAGTAATGAATATTGCCATTTTTTAATAATCCTTCTTGTAAAAAAGCTTTACCACGCAGGCACAGAGATAATTCTGTATAAAAGGCCACTCTCTGTTTTATTTAACACAGCCAGTTTCCCTGTCGAGCAGTTCTTTGACTGTTTCCATCAGTGCTTCAACAGAAAACCCCTCGTCCTCATAGTCCGGGTTCAGGGTCTCCACCAGTTTCAGGCGGATGGGACGATCAATTGCCGTGTTAAACAAAAAAGTGCCAGGCCGGAAAAGATCGTTACTGTTTTCGACCAGCAGAACCTTAATCGTTGCCCGACTTCTCAGGGCCACCTCAAATGCTCCTCGCGCCAGCGTACCAATTTCTCCTGTCCGACTCCGGGTTCCCTCCGGAAATACAAAGACATTTCCGCCGGTGGTCAGGTAGTCTCCCAACTGCATGATTCGATGAAGCACTTCCCAGGGCGACACCCCTTTTCCGACCGCAGGCACATAACCCGAATGTTTCATGAGCCACCCGAACACCGGCACACTGAAAAAAGTGCTTTTGACGATGGTCTTTTGTTTTTTAAACGCTGCGATCATCAATAGCGGGTCGAGATAAGAGATATGATTACAGACAAGTATCGCAGACCGGATATCCCTTACCTGCGGGTCAACCTCGATCGTAAGCGAGGGAATCAGAAAGCGGGTCAGGCCGAAAAACCCCCTGAAAAACAGGTGATGCAGGTGCTGATATCGCAACTCCCGCCCCTCCTTCCTCACGTATGCCGCCAGGTAGAAAGGAAGAAAAAACACCAGAAACCCGAAAATAAAATAGACCCAGAGAATCGTCGTCACCAGAAGATCAATGGACTTTCGGACCGGGTTTTTCATATCAGGTATATTTTTATTTTATTTAACTTGTAATAATTCAGCATGCGTTTCGACGAGGGGATCATGATTCAAAACACGCATAAATCCATCCCTGGAGCTGCGCGAAAACGTCCTGTTTTCGAGCATTTTGAATCATGATCCCCTCGACTCCGGAAATATCGTAAACCGCTACTTCAATTGTTCAATTTAATCCAACCGTTTTCCCAGGAACGGTTCAAAATGGAACCATTCCAGCGGGTATTGCCGGGCAGCATCTGCCAAGAGGTCAGCGTAAGCCTGTGCCGACTGACTGACTGCTTTTTTTCGCTCCGCCCTGCTGCCAGCCTTGACGGTTATAGGTGGACAGATATGGACATGAAATTGTCGGTTGCCGGTTCTGACCGGAAACAGGACAAACAACGGTTTCTCTGAAATCAGGGCCAGCAGATGTGGTGATTCCGGTAGCTCAATTTCATGCCCTAGAAACTCGACCTTAATCGACCGCTGCGACTCATGCCAGATCCGGTCCCCAGTCAGGGACACCAGCCCCCCATTGTTTAAGAAGGTGTTTGCCTCTATTAATTGGAACGGAGATGCATTGTTTTGATCAACCGCTACAATTTTGATCCCCTCATCCGCCAGACCCTGCTTCTGAAGTTTTTCCAGCTGTTCCCCGTTTCTGATACCCATGTACAGCAAGAGCCGGACATCCGCTCTCCTTCTTTTCAGCAGATGGGCTGCCGCTTCCCAGTTTCCGAGATGAGACTGCAGCAGAATTGCTCCTTCATTTCGATCCAGCACCTGCTCCAACGCTTCCCAGCCTTCGGTTGTTACTTCTATGCGATCCGGATCTGACAGCTGCATGCGATCAACGTGAATCCGGGTAAATCGCTGATACTGAAGCCAGGCGCTGATAGTTGCCGACAACCTGCCCTTTTTTGGGAACAGTGCCCGGTAAAAGCGGATAGACTCCTGAAGCCTTCCCGGCATAAATATGAAAAATCCGGCCGCCACCAACCGGGAAAAAAGACTGAAAAACCAGCTGCCACCCCATGTTGCCAGCCGCACCATCAGGCGATAAAGAACCGATATCATGAGCCAACCTGTTCCAGTACGGTTCCAGATAAATCCACGACCGAGGCCATTATCCAGGTCTCTTCCCTCTGATTTCCTGAGGGATCAATCGCCTCTATTCTGAACCCGCAATTCTCGATCAGGGCATGGAGTTCTTTTTCCAAGCGGAAATAGACCGGTTGCCGGCGGAGTCGCACCCGAACCGTTTCGATCCAGCGCCAGCTGGACGTGTTCGCCGGATCGGGGATGGTCACGCGAATCACGATTTTACCCTGCCGGGTCAGCCGGGAGTGAATGGTCTGCAGGGTATCTATCAGTTGATTGTCGTCCAGGTAATGGATCATATCAAACAGCAACGCCATGTCCACCTCCTGCCCCTCGAAGGGCAGAGCCGGCGCGCTTCCTACAGCTGCGGTCCCGTTGTCTCCAATGGCCCGAGCAGCGATTCGCACCCGTTCCGGATCAGGGTCCACCCCGAATATCCGGGCTCCCGGAAATCGGTCCAGAATCCAGCAGGCCGGAACACCGTACCCGCAGCCAATATCCAGAATCCTCCCTGAAAAATCCACATAGCGGTCCAGTTCAGGAAACATGGGGTCCAGCTTGATTTTAAACCTTGCAAACATCCGGGGATGAGCCTCCATGGTCATATAACGGGACTGCACCCGCACCGACCGATTTTCAGACTGCTGCGCCTTTTTCATCAGCCGCCTGCGATCTGTGACAAACACCTTCCGCAGTATCGGAGGCAGAATCACAAAGGCACCAATCAATGCATAACCGATTCCCAGTACCGACACCAGCCCCGCACTTTTCAGCAACCGGTGATCCGCCAGGTTCAGTACGCCGAACCCGATCAGAGTAGAGGCTGACGCCAGGAAAACCGCCATGCGTATCAACCGCAAAGAGGGATGATTCTCGTCCCCATATCGCTGGTAGGACAGCACAAAGAACAGCGAATAGTCCACCCCCATACCAATCACAATAATGGATAGCATCAGCCCGGGAATGTCCAGTGGATGTCCCAGGATATTCAAGGTGCCCAGGGTGCTGACCATCGCAAACAGGACAGGCAGGGCTGCGATCAGGGTCAATTTCCAGCTCAGGAAGAAGAAAAAAATCAGGCAGAGCACACTGATGCTGATGATCAACACCATCTTGAGAAAGGTGGACATCAGGAATTTTCCCAATTGGCTGGAAAAATAGGTTGCATCGAATACGGTGATGGATGCCTCCTTCTGATATCGCTGAATAAAATCGTCGGGGATATAGCGATCGCCCGGCTTGAGGGTCAGAAACTGAACCCATTTCCCGGTTTTTTGCAGGCGGGTGATGCCCATCATGGCTGCAAACTGCTCTGGCAGTTCAGGCGTCGAAACCTGTCTTCGCGAGAGCTGTCGCAGGAAAGGGTCGAAGGCCGTCGGCGAAAACCCCAGTTCCCCAGAAGCTGACCGGATACTTTTTCTCAAGTTCGAAATCCGCTGCCGGGACCAGAAGGCCCGCCAGGCGGCAACATTTCTCTGAGCCCTGCCTTCACCCGGAAAGATCAGGGAGGAGACAAATGCCGAGTCGAGTTGCCCGGAGCCCCGGTCTGCCTCCAACAGGTTTAACAAACGATCACTTTTCTGTTGCAAGTCTGACAGGCTGTCCCCTTCCAACGCCATGTATACCTGGGAGAAGACATTGCCCCAAACCTGGCCGATTTTCTTTTCCGCAGCCTGGGTTTGCGGGCTGATGGTGTTGATGGAGGCCAGGTCGGCGTTAAACTGGGGTCGTGCAAAAAAAGCCATCACAAGGCCAAAAACAAGGGCAACCACGGCCCACTTTCCGTTAGCGCCACGGCCCAGGTTTCCGATCACCCGCTGCAACACGGGGGGACGAGTCCGCTTCGCCGGTTGCAGTTCCGGGATCAGGCGCGGAAAAACAGTGTGCAGGAATACAAACGATGCTGCAATCCCCATGGCCGCAAACTGGCCGATCTGGGACAAGATGGGAAAACCGCTGATGGACAGCGTCAGGAATGCCCCCACCGTCGTCAGCAATGCCAGCAAACAGACCGCCCGGGTTTCCCGGGCCGCATCTGACCCTGAGGTATGATGGGGCTGATCAAGAAACAGGAAATAGGCAATGGCATGATCAACGGTGATCGAGATAATCGCTCCCCCAAATCCCAACGTCATAATAGAGATGGATGGGTGTATTAACGAGAACAGGAAAAAGGCGATGACGGATCCTGCCAAGGCCGGCACCAGCGCAAGAATCCCGATTCCGGGTCGGGGAAAGGAGAAAAGCAGCAGCAGCGCGATTCCAGCAATGGAAAAGAGTATCGCCCTGCGGGTATCCGCTTTGGCTGTCAGTTCGTTGTCAAGAGCAGCCCGATAGGTTCCGACCGGCGTCAATATCACCGTCTCGCCTTCCTGCCGGAACCGTCTTTCTACCGCCAGGGATAGGGTTGACAGTCGTCTGGACAGTTGTCGGGAAAAGGCGGTATCAGTCCCCGGACGGGATGGGCTGGCAACAATCAGCAGATGTTGATTGTCAGCTGAAATCAGGTGACCCTGAAAAAAGCGGATTCCCTTTGCCGGGCTGAGCAGCGACATTTTTTCCAGGACCAGTCCACTCAGTCCCAGAGGATCCCGGGTCAGCATCGCCCCCCGACCGACCCCTTCCAACCCCGCCAGCTGGTTCAAAGACTTCACCAGGCTGGCCTTCACCCGATGAGGTGCCAGCAGTGGTTTAACCTTTTTTTCCAACTCCGAACGGGTAAACAGAACCGGAAAATTCGCCATCACGTAGGTCATCAATGCTGGAAACCGGTCCCGCAGATCCCCCATTCCAACCTGTTTAAACAACCCGCTCTTTCGCAAGTCCTGCGCCACGATGTCCCCTGCCTGCACCAGCAGTTCGGGGTTGGCGGTGGAGACACCGATATCAATCACCACCTGATCCTGCAGGGGGTGATTTTGAAGCATGTACCGGGCATCGGACAGGGTGGGATCTATGGAGGGCAGGGAGGCAGCAACATCAAAATCAAGCTGGATACGGGTTGTGGCAGCAACCAGCATCAGGCCCAGGCAAACAAGTGTCGCAATGGCCAGGGGAAGACGCGAGCGTTTTTCAGCTGTGGACATTCTTTCTTCTCCTGAACGGTGGGGGAATCAGAACTCTCTGGATAATCAACCGGGTAAAGGTGGACGCATTGCGCCAGAAATCTACAAAAGGCCGAAAGTGGGACACTCGGGGAATTTCCCGTTTATACCTGACCCGAACTGAACGTTGAACCACCGGGATCCTGTTCCAGAGCGCCCGAACCAGAATCTCAACCTCGAACTGAAAGCGCCTGGAAGCGGTCCCCAGCCTCAGGCTCATGGGTAATGGATAGACGCGATAACCAGTTTGAGAATCGGATAGCCATTTGCCCCCCGCTGCATAGACCCAGAAATTGGAAAAACCTCTTCCGAAGCGGCTGGTCCAGGGTGCCTGCTGCTCCTTCATGCCTTCCCGTCTGCCGATAACGATCGCTCCCGGATTCTCCCGGGCAGCCTGCATCAGTTTTTCCGCATCGGCTGGATTGTGTTGTCCATCTGCATCAATAGTTACAGCCCACTCAGCGATTTCGGCCGCTGCCGCAAAACCGGTGAGCAGTGCGGCCCCTTTTCCCCGGTTGGTGTCGTGAACCAGAAGCTGAATATCCTGCATCTTTTCCAGGCAGGCGGCCGTTTGATCGGTGGACCCGTCATTAACCACGATTATCGAGCATCCGTATGGTCTGAGCCCCTCTATAACCTGGCTGATCTGTTCTGCATGGTTAAATACCGGAATGACAAAGGCAAAGCGTCCATGTTCTGTCACTCCTGAATTCATCGATCATCCATCATGTAGGTTGGAGCCGCTGTTGCGGATCAGAGTTCCGGAATAAACGCCATTGCCCATGTTCCCGGTCCCATGTGCGCGCCAGACGTCAACGAGACGGGCTGCAGGATGATTTCAGCCAGGGGATACCGCCTGATAACCTCTTTTCTGGCAACCGTTTCCACCCACTCCCTGTTATCGGAGTACTCCATCATGATCAGCGGTTTTGCATCAGTTTTGACGGAGGCTGCCAGCTTCTCGAAGGCAAATTCAAGCTGCCCTTTCGGGTTGCGGGCAGTTCCAACCTTGTGAGCCCCCTGGGGTAAAGGACTGATGACAGGCTTGATCCGGAGGGTATCGCCAAAAAAAGCGCTGGTCTTGGAAAGGCGGCCACCCGCCGCCAGGTATTGCAGTTTGTCCAGAAATACGTATTCCTGACAATTGTCCACAGCCTTCCGGGCATATTTAATCACAGCTTCGGGGTCATCTGTCTGTTCGGCAAAGCGAACAGTTGCCATAACGATCAGCGCCAATCGACCGGAAGCCGCACCCGTGTCAACTACGGAAAAACGGTTTTCCTCATCATTGTCACTTTTCCAGCGAGCTGCCAGGTCATAATTTCCGGTAAAAGCAGAGCCGACAGACAGATAAAGCACCCGGTCATGCTGGTCCAGCACCCGCTGGTAGTATTGGTGCCGTTCAAAATCGGACGCCTGTGAGGTTGACACCTTTTCCCCCGAGCGCATCATCCGGTAGAGCTCTTCCGGCTCAAACAGGGTCTCCGGCAGGGAGCGGTTGCGAGTAACGATGTAGCTGTTCAACAGCGTAAAGCCCATGATACGGGCATTTTCACGAGTCAGAGATCCTGCCGCATCGGTCATGATATGAATGGACTGTTTTTGCGACTGGGTCTTCCGATGTTCAACCTGCTCATCAATATCATCGTCGGACCACTGCACAATCTTTCCGATGGTGGACATGCGCGCCCGGAATTCCTCTTTGTCACTGGTATGCAGGTGGACCTTCAGATAGCCGTCGTGCGGGATGACTACAGCCTGCTCCCCCATGTCATGAATGAAGTCCAGATTGTCATCGCGATTCGGATCCAGCTGAACAACGGTATCAACACAGAAACCGTTTTCTATGGATTCCTGGAAGTCTGCTGATATCTCCAGCAACCCTTTAAAGCGCTCTGTAATGGGAATAAAATCGTTCACCTGGTTGATCAGGCCTTTAAAGAAACTCTCGAGAAATACAAACATTCCCAACGCCCCTGAATCCACTACACCCGCTTGAGCCAGCACTGGAAGCTGTGTGGGGGTTAACCTCACAACCTGGGCCAGTTGTTCCAGCATCTCCTGGATGTATCCTTCCCGGTTTTCATAGGATGCCTGTTCCAGGTGTGAGACCAGGCAGTCAAAAACGGTCAGCATGGTTCCCGGCATGGGGTCATGTACCGCGTCCCTGGCCTTATCCCTACCGATACGGGCGGCAGCTGCCAGACCAGCGGGTGTTTCTGCCGTCAACAGACCGGAGAAAAAGCGAGTGGCAATGTTCCCTGAATTACCCCGGGCAGCCATCATCAGTTGATAGACGGTATCCTCTTTACTGTCTTGAAGATAACGCAGGGGTGTCAGGCTCGCCAGCAGGTTGCGCCCGGTATCGCCATCGGCGACTGGAAATACGTTGATATCATCCAGCAGATCAGACCAGGCCACTACTCTTTCCAATCCCAGTACAAATGCATGTTGCAGAACAGGTTCCATAGCTTCTCAATCAGAACATGAAAAAATCCGCATCCGGTGGACACGGTTATTGTCTTCCAATGATATAATTTAACTGAAAAAAGCGGTCCCCCGCAAGAAATAAACCGCAAGAAACAGGATACACTTCAAGAAATAGTGCTGATTGCACAGCGACTATTGAATTAACTGCATGTCAAGTGAGTATCCGAATGTGCCCTCAGCCGTCAATTTGATTCTCTCTGGAACGGCTCCACGTTCTGAATCAGAGCCAGATCGAGCGATCACCCTGCGCTGCAGGCGGTTTGCAGAGTCATATCGTGCCAGTTCCCAGTCACCTCCCCGGCCAATTTTGACATCCACAACCCCACTGATGTCATCCTGGTAACGGCAAACCACATCAAAGCCGCGAGCAATGCCTACTTCTGTCGGTACCGTGGCCGGTTTCAGAAAGATCAGCCGCACATCGTTCATCAGACCTTCGGCAAAAGCCCCCGAAGAGAACAGGGAAATCCCCCGTTGAATCTCAACTTTATCCCCTTTTGCCCGGCCTTCGAACAAAACCAATCCTTCAATCGTCATGATAACCACATGCAGGGACCGCTCTTCCGGGTCAATGGTTGTGACCCCGGTGATCAGAGTCTTTTTCCCATCGGGCAGTGTGGCTGCGATGGCGTGGACAAACTGCCTTTTTTCAGTCACCCAGGGCCGTTGGCACTTTGCGGGTTCAATGTCCACCATAGGCAACAGCTCAAGTGACGGCAGTGACGCACAGCCCGCCAGGAAAAACAGGGTAAAAATGGCGATGGATAACACCGACTTCATAAACTCTCTTTAAAAACGGAATCAGAAATGGGCTGATTGATTTCCAGCCCCTTAAAATCAATTTTCGTGTAGTTCTCCCCATCCTCGAAAATCGTAATGCTCTCGATAACACCTGGCTGGCTGGACAGTTGCAGTTCAATGCGCTCGATCATACCGGACATGTCCGTCGAAGGGGTCAGTAGGATGCGGTTTTTCTCCAGGGTTGTTTTGAAATCGGAATTGTCATCAAAACGGCCCCCCAGCCAGCGGGTGATATTCTGCATCACCACCTGCATCGCCTGCAGGTTTGCTCCTGAATCCTGGACCGCTTTACCGTCCCTTTTGAAAAAACGTTTCACCTCTCCCTGATACATTGTCAGCACGCTGTTGACCGGCGACTGATATTCCCAGCGAATGGCGGCCGGCCTCCTGAAGAAAAAACGGCCTGTTGAGATCAGGGGTCGCAACAAAATTTTCATCTGTTTTTTCTGAACAAATGTCGCCTGCAGAGATTGAATCTGTGTGGCCTGTTCCCGAAATTGAGCAAGTCTGGCATCCTCTCCGTGCACCCCTCGAACGTCAACAGCCAGCAGGAATAGCAACAGACACATCATGCCGACACCAGGCCTCTTGAAACCGAATTCATGGCGGGGTATCATGCTTTCTCCGCTGCAGCCCGAATATGGTCGGCAATGGTTTGAATCGAATACAGAACCGCCTTGCCCTGATCCGGGTCCACAACCTGAAGGCCGTACTCCTTATCCAGCAGAACTACCAATGATAATGCGTCAATGGAATCCAGTCCCAATCCGTCACCGAACAGGGAGGCATCGGTATCGATCTCATCTGGTTTGATGTCTTCCAGGTACAACTCTTCGATGATCTGTCTTTTCAGTTTCAGTGTCAGTTCTTCCATAAAGGCTCGATTAGTCATTAAGAAACAGCAAAGTAGCTGGTCAGCAACATGGCTGCTGTGTGTTAAAAAACCCGGAGTTTGCAGTGGCACCCAGGACAGGGATAATCCTGGTTAATCAATGACGCCCCATTTTCTCTTCCATTCCATAAAGGACTGCGGGGAGGAGAGAATCAGTTCCCCACGGCGGTCAAGAAATACCTGCATGGTATTGCCGGTTGTCAGCAGTTCGTCTGTGTCCTGCCGGTAGATGCGATATTCATACTGGATTTTAGCCGCTTCTGAATCTTTGAAAATCGTCTCGATATAAGCTGGTTCATTGTAGCGCAACGGTTTTTTATAGCTGAGGTCCATTTTTACCACCGGGGTGGAGAGCCCTTCGTTCATGGCATCAAGGTAGTTAAAATCGTATTTTTTGGCAAACGCTTCCCGGCCATCCTCGAAATACCTGACATAGTGGCCATGCCAGACAACGCCCATCATATCCACCTCACTGAAGCGGACACGAATATCCGCCCTCGCCGTCAAAATCGCACCGCTCACGTTAATTCCTCCTCCTGGTCAGGGCTGTATACCCTGATTTCACATTCTGCTATCTGCTGGTTATCGGAAAACACCTTACCGAAAAAAATCCGGAAATTGAGTGCCTGGTACTGAAACCGGACCTCTGTTCGAATGTCAGATCCGCAATCCGGAAGTCGCTCGATTTTCAGGTTTTTGATCATGGTTATAAATCCCGTCAGCAGCTCTTTCCCTTTCTGGCGCCTACTGAAACCTGACCCCGCTCCAATGGTCTGAGCCATGTTCTCAACCAGACCCGCCTCACTCAGCTGGCCGTCGTCTGAAAAAACACTCACCTCCGGAACAGAATACCGGGTTTCGGAAAAATGGTCACTGACGGATACAAGCTTGTCAATCATCACCATCGGCGGCTTTTGCGCAATCAGCTGCACCAGTTCCTCTCCTGAAACCGATACGGATTGAACAGCTGTCTCCTGGCTGGTGAGGTCGGTTTTCATGATTAAATATGCATTCTGAATGGGATAGGTGCCATCTCCGGCCGTTCTTTTCAATGTCCCTGCAACAAGCCGGAGCAATGGACGGTATCCGGTAACCGGGTTAGTCGGTACAGTCTATCAATTCGGTAAAGGAGCTAACTGGGCGGGCAACCAGGCCGATCATAAATCAGCTGGCAGTTCTGTTATGAACATAGTCATAGAAATCGTTGAGTGTATCAATATCGGACATCTCCTCCGTGACAACCTTGAATCCAAAGTGCTTCTCAATCAATACCACAATATCAACCAGATCGAGGCTGTCAATCTCCAACGTTTCCAGCATATTCTCGTCCGGCATGATCTGCTCCGGCTCGATTTCAAATTCATCTATCAATATTTCGCTAATTTTTGCGACTACCTGTTCTCTTTGCATGAAGCTTTAACGTTTATCTTAGGATTTGTTGCAACTGTTCACCATCTGCCTATTCACTGAACCGGCACAAAGCCAGTGACGCATTGGTTCCCCCGAAACCGAAGGAGTTGGATATAACAACATTCAGCTTCTGCTCCAGGGTTTTGCTGGTGAGATTAAGGTTTTCCGCCTCTTTTCCTGGCGTCTCAAGATTGATGTTGGGAGCGATAAAGTCGTTTTCCATCATGATCAGCGAGTAAACAGCCTCGCTAGCTCCTGCCATCCAACACTCGTGACCAGTCATGGATTTTGTTGAACTGACAACAGGCTTTACATCGCCAAACACCCGGTCAATGGACTCCGCCTCCTTCATATCCCCCACAGGGGTCGAGGTGGCGTGGGCGTTGATATAGTCAACCGCCTTCAGGTCAAGACCCGAGTTCTTCATACACAATTCCAGAGCCCTGGCAGGACCCTCAGCATTCGGTACCGAAATGTGGTCGCCGTTAGAGGAAAACCCGTACCCAATAACCTCGCCCAGGATTTTCGCGTCCCGCTTCTTCGCTGATTCCAAGCTTTCCAGGATCAATGTTGCCCCACCACCACTTGGAATCAGTCCATCCCTGCCGGCATCGAAGGGTCGCGAAGCCTCCTGTGGTGTGGATTCCCTGGTTGAAAAGGCACTCAACCCGTCAAAACTGGCCATGGCCTCCGCATTGATTTCCTGTGCACCGCCACAGATGATCTGCTCCTGCATGCCTGACTGAATCAGCAGGTAGGCCATGCCAATTGAGTGAGATCCGCTGGCACAGGCGCCGCTGATGGTGAAACTGACCCCCTTAAGCTTGAAGATCGTCGCCAGATTCATGGTCACTGTGGAATTCATCGACCGAAAAATCGATGCTGATCCCAGCAACATGGTATCCTGCTTTTCGCGCATCAGATCAGCAGATTCAATAATCGCTTTAGCGGAACTGTCGTTGCCGTATAAAATACCGACCTCCCCGTCGGCCAGAAAATCCCTGTCCATCCCGGCACCTTCCAGTGCCTCAACGGTAGCCAGGTATGCGTACTCTCCTTCCTCTGCCAACCGGGCTCTATCCCTGCGATGCAAGATCCCTTTCAGCTGCGGGCGCTCCAGGTTGCCGGTCAGACCGGAGCGAAATCCCATTTTTTTGCGCACCTCGTCCATGATGATCCCGGATTTCCCTTGGAAAAGGGCGTCCCGGACCTGATCAACGTTCGTCCCCAGGCATGAATAGATACCGATTCCGGTAATAACAACTCGTTTCATAATGTATTTCGCCTGTCCAAGGGGTCGAACCTGTTTTTTCTGAAAAATTCGTTTCCTGGAAACATCAAGTGTACAGCCCACCATTTACCGAGATGACCTCGCCCGTAACATAAGAGGCTCCCTCAGAAGCCAGAAAACCAACCACTTCCGCTACCTCTTCTGGATCTCCAAAACGCTTCAGGGGAATAAGCGCTTTAAAATCCTTTTCAGGCAGGTTTTCCGTCATGGCCGTTTTGATAAGGCCTGGTGCCACCGCGTTTACAGTAACCTTCCGCTTGCCAACCTCCTGAGCCAGCGCCTTGGTCGCGCCGATGATTCCCGCCTTTGCGGCTGAGTAGTTTACCTGCCCCGGATGCCCCTTTTGTCCCGACAGCGAGACAATATTGATAATCCGCCCATATTTGTTAGCCAGCATCTCCTTCAGAACCCGCCGGGTCACATAAAAAAAGGCGTTCAGATTGACATTCATCACGTCGTTCCAGTCCTCATTTTTCATCCAGATCAGCAGCTGGTCGCGATTCAGTCCGGCATTGTTAACCAGAATCTGAATGGAATGCTCACTGTGTTCCTCTATCCAGCCACCCAGAACAGTCTCAATGGATTCGGGGTTACCAACATCAAACCGGATCAGTTCACCAGTTCCTTTCTGTCGCTTGATCTCATCCAGTGTATCGGTGGCGGCCCCGGAATCAGAGTTGTAGTTGATCAGCACGTGAAACCCCATGGCGGCCAATTTAATACTGGTAGCCCTGCCGATCCCCTTTGACCCACCTGTTATCAGCGCACAATTCATAGATTTATTCTTTCCGTGAAGATCTCTTATCGTTCTGTAACCAGCCCGGCCACAAGATTTTTGACAGTCATTTTGTTCATTAAATATAGATTGATCCGGGAAAACCGTCAATATGGATATCAGAGGGGAATCCTCCTGACGACAGGTTCTGAAACCGACACCTGCCTGAAAAAAACATGGCTGAGTCTACTCCAAAAAGCAGAAAATAGCCATCAGGTATCATTCCGGCACTGAATGCGCGAGGCTCACAGTGCAGAGCCGGAATCCAGTAAAAATAGATAAATCGGGAATGCCCATAGCCTTTCAGCTTGACGATTTCGGCGACACTTTGTATGGTTATTTTAATAAATCAATAACATAAACTAGTATAATATTCATGGCTAAAAGTACCGAAATTCCAGTCGATCCAGGTAGCGCCAAAACACTGGCTTTCGTGCTGGGCCTTTCCATGCTGTTTGTCGGGGTTTGCGGCATCAGTTATGAGTACACATTCAGTCGCCTGGGATCAGACATACTCGGCGATTCAGTCAAACAGTGGGCGGTAACCATTGGGTTGATGATGCTGTTTATGGGGATCGGCGCCGACCTTCAAAAGTACCTGCCCGACGAGTACAATGTGGACAACTTCATTTTCCTGGAGGTGCTGCTGGGCCTGCTGGGTGGAATCGGGCCGACGGTATCGCTTTTCACATTCGGACACTTTCACGATTATTTTGTCCTGGTCCACTACTTCTTCATCTGCACCATTGGGCTGATGATCGGACTGGAAATTCCTCTGTTGACAAGGGTTAACCAGAAAACCGTGCCGAGCCTGAAACATAACCTGGGCCTGATCCTGAAGATGGACTATATCGGGTCGTTCCTGGGCGCCATTATCTGGGTTTTCCTGCTACCTCTTTTTTTCAATGTCCTGGAGACCAGTTTCTTCCTCGGCATCATCAATGTTGGCGTTGCTCTTTTCACCTGGATCTGGTTTCATCGCTGGATGAAATACCCGAGGGCTATTCCGCTTTTCGCACTGGTTGTGGCGCTTGTTTTACTTGCCGGGCTGCTAAACGGCACCAAAATCACCACCACCGCAGAGCAGATGCTTTACAAGGACACCATCATTTACACCCGTACCACACCCTATCAGCGAATTGTCATTACTCGAAGCCGAAGTGGAGATCACTACCTCTATATTAACGGTAACCTTCAGTTCTCAAGTATCGATGAGTACATCTATCACGAGTTTCTAGTCCACCCCGTCATGTCTGCAACCAAAGTACATAAAAAGGTACTGGTTCTGGGCGGTGGAGACGGTCTGGCCGTTCGGGAAATATTGAAGTATCGGGATGTTGAGTCGGTCACGCTGGTGGATATCGACCCGGAGATGACCACCCTGGCATCTGAACTGCCGGAGCTGGTAGCGCTAAACAGGGGCAGCCTGCTGAATCGAAAGGTCACCTCTAAGAAGCCGGGGGGCATTTCACAGGGGAAACTGGCCCCGATCAGCCAGCAGGGTAAGGGATTTTTCAGAAGGCACAAGCAGTTTGACGGGGTTTCCGTCCACGTGGTCAACCTGGATGCCTACCAGTTTGTGGCGTCGATCTCAGGGATTTTTGATGTGATCATCATCGATTTCCCGGATCCCAATAACCAGTCGTTGTCAAAGCTATACTCACGTGAATTTTACACCCTGCTGAAAGATAAACTGGCATTTGACGGGCTGCTGATTCAGCAATCGTCGTCACCCTCAGCTGCCAGTGAGGCCTTTCTGATGATTGGCCGCACTCTGTCTGCTGCCGGTTTCACCGGTATTCCTATACACCACACCGTTCCCTCCTTCGGAGACTGGGGCTGGTGGATCGCTGGGCATCAGGAACGGTCAGGCGAAAAAGGATTGAAAGCGTTGATCAGCCAGGGACGTTCGCCGATTCCTGAAACCCGCTACCTCACCCGGGAGCTTATCAACGGGAGTCTGCAATTTGGTAAGGGGGTGTTGAAGACAGAGAGGCGTGATATCAACACGATTCTGGACGATCGGATTTTTCAGGCTTATCAGAAGGCCTGGGAGTCGCTTCAGTAGCCAATTGTCCGCAGGCAGCCGAAATTCCCTGCCCTCGAGACACCCGCATGGTTGCCAGAATACCATGATCAAGCAGGTACTGATGAAAGGTCTTGATCGCTGCCGGATCAGGCGATTTGTAGGGCAGCAGGTCATGTTCGTTATAGGGTATCAGGTTCACTTTTGATTTGATCCCATGCAGCAGGCTGACCAGCTTACGGGCAGATGCCATGGAATCGGTCACCCCCTTCATCAGAATATACTCAAAGGTCATTCGCTTTCGGGGCTCTTTCGGAAAGCGCTTACAGGTGTCAATCAGCTCTTCCAGTGAGTAGCGGCGGCTGACAGGCATCAGCTTCTGGCGGGCCTCCTGGGTCACGCCGTTCAGCGAAATAGCCAGGTTCACCCGGATATCAGACTCTTCTGCAAATCGCTTGATTCCGGGGACAATGCCGCTGGTGGAAACAGTGATGCGTCTGGCCGAAAAACCAAACCCATGGGGATTCAGGAAGATTTTCAGCGACTGGATAGTATTGTCATAGTTGTGGAACGGCTCTCCCATGCCCATATAGACAATATTGCGAACCGTCTGGCCCTCGGGCAGAAGGCTTTGGGCATTGAGGATCTGTTCGACAATCTCTCCCGGTGTCAGATTCCGTTTCAGGCCCATGCTTGCTGTCAGGCAGAACTTACAGCCCATGGCGCATCCCACCTGGGTGGAGATACAGACCGTATAGTGATCGCCGTGGTTCAACAGAACGCTTTCAATCCGATGACCATCATGCAGTTCCTGGAGCAACTTGATGGTTCCGTCCGGGGCAACCTGTTTTTCAACGATGGGAATCCGCTCCAGGGAAAACTGGTGAGCCACCTTATTGAGAGCCTTTTTAGAGATATTGGTCATCTCATCCCAACCGACAACCTGGTGGAGATAGAGCCACTGAAACAGTTGCACCGCCCGGAAGGGCTTCTCACCATTTGCCTCAGCCCACTCCCTGAGATCCACCTCGGTTTGATCGGTTAGCTTTGTCTTCGGCACAACTTCCTGTGCCCCCGCCACATCCGCTTTCATGGTTTAAGCCACTCTTTGAACGATCAGCTCTGCCGCCAGGCGATACCCCTGAACACCACAACCGATAATAATTCCAGACGCGATAGCCGAGAGGTAAGAGTGGTGCCGGAAGGATTCCCGAGCGTGAACATTGGAGATATGCACCTCGATAAACGGGATCTCTGTTCCTGCTAACGCATCCCGCAATACCACGGAGGTATGTGTCAGACCGCCTGGATTGATGATCAGGTAGTCGGCATCGGCATGCTTGTGCAGAAAATCGATCAGCTCCCCTTCATGATTGGACTGAAAGGTGGTCAACCGGCAGCCGTGTGACTGGAGAAAGGTACGCGTCTCGGTTTCGATGTCCGATAGCGACTGGCTGCCGTAAACATCAGGCTCCCGCTTTCCCAGCAGGTTCAGGTTCGGTCCATTGACCAGCAATATGTTTTTTTCCATCTTGTTCCTCGTTCAGTTTGATGATACGAGATGTTGAATCAGAATCGCCGCCGCTGCACTGACATTCAGGGACTCGACCAGATCGCTTCCGGGAATGCGGATCAGGCAGTCACAACGCTTACGGGTCAGGTTGCGCAACCCCTGTCCCTCATTGCCCATGACCAATACCATGAGGGGGGTCAGTGGCATTTCGGCAAAAGGAATAGACTCTTCTTCTCCTGCCGCCCCGGCAACGGAAAAACCTTCTTTTTTCAGTTGCTGCAAGGTTTCGGAGAGGTTTCCCACCTGGATTATCGGAAAGTGTTCCAGTGCTCCGGCAGACGCTTTGGAAACAGTTGCTGAGAGCGGAGCCGCATGATTCTTTAGCGAGATCAAACCCGTCGCACCCAGAAAAGCGGCAGAGCGAATCACAGCACCTGTATTCTGGGGGTCTTCCACCTGGTCCAAGGCTACCAGCAGGTGCCGTCCGCTCCGCGGCATCTCTTCCAGAAATTCGTCCAGGTCATGCACGGCCAGATCGCCACAGGAAAGAGCCGCCCCCTGATGCATTTTGGTCTCGGCCATGGAGGCCAGTTTTCCAGCATCAATTTTATTAACCTGAATCCCTTGGGATCGCGCCAGTTTCGCCAGCATGTCCAGGCGAGGAGATCTATTTTTTTCGCTGAGCATGAGTTCGTAACAAACGCGATTACCACTGGTCATCGCCATCTGGACCGGGTTGATACCGTACAATATATTCTTGTTACCCATTTACCGCTCTCGACTTCGAATTACTTGCGCTGCCAGAATGTTTTTCCATCTCGGTCCTCCAGTTGTATGGAGGCTTCATTGAGCTGATCCCTTATCTGGTCAGCCATCGCCCAGTCTTTTTCATCCCGGGCCCGGTTCCGTTTTTCTATAAGCTGATCGATCTGGTCATCGCTCAGTCCTGACGCTTCTTTTGCAATGCGCGGCGTTTTAAACCACTGTTCTGCTGGCACCTGCAGAATTCCCAGGATGTTGCCCAACTGGCGCAAGCGGTGATACATTGCGGTCATCTGTGGGTCATCCGCTGGCATGGAGTTCAATGCCTTTGTTAAATCAAACAAAACTGCCATGGCCTGGGGTGTATTTAGATCATCAGTCATCGCTGCCATAAATCGGTCCCCGTATATCTCAGTATCATCAGATCCCGGCAAATCAGTCTCAACGGCCGGTCGACCGCTGGCTGACTCGAATTTCTCCAGAGCACCATAAATGCGGTCCAGTCCCTCTGCACTTTTTATCAGGGCCGCCCGGCTGAAGTCCAGTGGTTGCCGATACTGTGCGGACAGGACGAAGAACCGGATCAGTTCCGGGTGATAGATTTGTACCAGGTCTGCGATGGTGGCGAAATTTCCAAGGGATTTTGACATCTTCTGGTTTTCGATCTTGATCATTCCGTTGTGCATCCAGTAATTTGCGTATTTGTGACCATTTGCACATTCTGATTGTGCGATCTCATTTTCGTGATGTGGAAAAATCAGATCGCTGCCACCAGCATGAATGTCAAATGAGGTGCCCAGGTGATGAGCACTCATGGCAGAACATTCGATATGCCAGCCCGGCCTGCCTGGTCCCCAGGGGCTTTCCCAGGTCGGCTCGTTGGGTTTGGCCGCTTTCCAGAGCGCAAAATCCAGCGCATCCTCTTTCTCTTCATCGACCTCAACCCGGATACCGGACATCAATTCGTCGATTTTCTTCCCACTGAGCTTGCCGTAAGCATCGAACTTTCTGACTCGGAAAAAGACCGAGCCGTTCACCTCGTAAGCAAATCCCTTTTCAATCAGTTTTTCCGTTATTTTAATAATATCGCCTATATGATGGGTCGCCCGGGGAGCGATATCCGGCGTTTCGATTCCCAGTGCCGCCATATCGTCGTCGTGGGACTTGATGTTCTCCTCCGCCAGCTCATCAACCGTGATATTTCTTTCGTTGGCACGATTGATCATCTTGTCATCGATATCGGTGTAGTTTTTGACATAGGTGACATCATACCCCGCAGCCACAAAAACCCGACGCAGTACATCAAAGTTGATCCCACCCCTGGCATGTCCCAGATGACAATGATCATAAACGGTCACTCCGCAGTTATAAATTTTCACCTTCCCTGGTTCAAGCGGTTTAAAGACCTCTTTTTTATTGCTGAATGTATTGTAGAGTTTAATTTCCATTGTCTTGTGATTCGGATGATATAAATTATTATTTTTTAAAAAAGTTGTTCACCCCTGAGGTACGAAGCCCATGGAGATGAAATCCCAGCACTGAGTGTCTGTTATGAGTCCGGTGAAATTGCTTGGAGAAGTTTCGTAGATGATCTTGACGACGTTGAGCGGCCGAAACTCCTCCTGTTTGTCGAGTAGCGAGTTTGGGGTTTAAGCGAAATGCGTCTTAGATCATCTTGAAACGGATCCGTTATTTTACAGGGCTCATAACAGGCACGGAGTAGCCTCACGGATACTGTCCTCCCCGGCAACCCTGCTGAATCAGGACATTCCGTCAGATCAGTCTGATAGCCTTTTATTGTAGATCTTTGACTGCTTATGATCAACCCCATTCTAGCTGCTCTTTCCTGAAATGATGCCCTCAATTCAATCGGAGCGGGACGAAAGATTCACCAATACCTGAGATGATGGCAGCCTTTTCCACCGGCGGTAACCGCCCTCAATCCCGTATCCATAGCCGGTCTATTTCTGTCACATTATGCACTGGATCAATTTACCCTTTCCGTTTATCATCGATTGTGGACCGTTTATCAACGATTGTGCACCAATCCGGTGTTTCCCGGTAGCATAGTCCTGACAACAGTGGCAGAAGCTATCCGTTCATTTTATCGGCACCTTTACTATTTAGACTTTCACCTTGATTCAATCCCCTGGTATCATGGGCAAACGACTGAGTTTCATATTGATAGTGGCCATACTGGCAGCAGGCAGTTTATTCAGGCCCGCCCATGCCGAACCGGCTCCGTTTAGGGTCCTGCTGCATTCAGGGTCTATATTTTTGCTGGATAACCAGCAAAAGAGGGTTCCGGCCACTGTCGGCCAGGAGATTACACGCGGGCAATACGCTCAGATCGAAGTGACTCCCGGCAGCAGGCTTTATTTACAAAAAGGACAGAACCTGCTGCTGTTGGATGTTGCCGGAATATTCAAACTGGTTGATCTTGAGAAGGGGCTTGAACCGCGATTGTCCAACGCCCTGCAGTTTCTCAGCGCCCTGACCGAACCCCGTCATTTCACCCGCCAGGTTAAAGCCAGGGGAAGAGAGGAGTCCACAGCGGCGGCTGATTCGGTTTTTTTCAACGACGTATGGGAACGAATCGCCCTCAGTGAGCCGTCATCGTCAATTCCGGTCGCCACTGAGGACGCCCTATCCGCCGCTGCCTGGTTTCATCAGCAGGGGAAACCGAACCGGACGGCTTATATCCTGGAACGTCTGGACACAACCACTCATCCGCAGAACCCTTTCTACCAACAGCTTCGAAACGATTCATTGAGGGGGGTGCCACTGGCCGGGATTAACGCCGAGATTGAAGATACCAGGCAATCCACCAGGAGCCGACTCAACCGATTTCGGTATCAGGCTCTGCTGATCGGGGTCAACCAGTATGATCATCCTGCCTGGCAGACTCTGGACAGTCCTGTTGCCGACATTCGATCCATTCGGGAGATGCTGATTGACCGGTACCGCTTTCATCCAAACGATATCATCTCCCTTGAAAATCCGACTTTCAGCCAGGTCATTGACGGATTTCAGCAGCTGAAGAAAACCGTTGGTCCCCAAACCCGACTGATGATCTATTACGCCGGGCACGGTTATTACCCGGCCGACGAGGATGAGGGATACTGGATTCCAAGGAATGGGGGCGATCCCGATACTCAGCAGTTTTTTATCCCCACCAGCATCATCCTCAGCAAGATGAAAGCCATCAAGAGTCAGCAAACCCTTTTGATAACAGACTCCTGCTTCAGCGGCTCCCTGATCCGAAAATCCAGGGGGGCAGCTGTTGACTCCGGATTTTATCGTGAGCTGTCCAGCAAAAAAAGCAGGCAGATCATCACCTCAGGCGGACTCGAGCCGGTAAGTGACAGTGGTGGTGGCATCCATTCCGTATTCGCAGGTAACCTGCTGCAGATCCTGTCAGAAGAACGCAGCGACCCGCTCAGTGCTTCGGAACTGGCCATTGAGCTGCGAAAATCACTGAAAAACACCGGAGTCGATCAGACACCCGCCTACGGACGACTGCACAGCGCAGATGATGAGAACGGCGAATTTTTCTTCGTCCAGAAAGGGCAAACCCCTCTTTCAGCAGAGAAGCAGGTATCCAGAAAACCGCCGGCAAAACCGGAGGCTCCCGAAAACAGCCTGGATATTATCGGGATGACAAATCCGCCTGTCAATGACGGATCAGCTTTTCAGTCAGCCGGGGTCCAAAACTGGAGGAGTATCGGACTGTTCGTTCACCAGGGAAACATGGAGTACAACTATTTGTACACCCCGGATTCAGGAGCAGCTGAAACCGTCAGAATATCTGCGTCTCTTGAAGGAACCGGCCTTAAAGCCGAGGTCCGCCGTACCAATCACAAGGGAGGATACGGACTGAGTTTCGATCTGGGACAATTCGCCCGAATCCATACCTGCACTGAAAATGACAGCGTACTATCTAACATCGGGATCAAAACCTGTGATAGCGCAGACTATGAGGGCAACTCCGACAAGACCTCACTCTCCGGGCTGTTTTCGCACCTGAGTATGTTTGCCGATTACAGCGTTCTACTCTGGCGCGAGATCAGTGTACAATTGGGAGGATCCGTTCAGTACCAATACTATACGCTTAACAACTTCCTGGAACAGGGGTCGCTTAATTCAAGTACCATCGGGGCATGTGGTAAGAGCGGGGTGACCTATCGCAAGGATCGCTGGCATACCCGTTTTTTTCTGGATTTCTGCCTGACTACATTTGAACTCGGCGGATCCCTGCATGAATTGAACGAGACACATGCCAGCGATGTCAGGTTGCTGGCTAACCTGAGCGCGGGTCTTGCTGCCGGCTTTCAATTTTGACAGCACCGCCGGATGGTTTCACCTTTAATCAACAGTTTTTGACCGTTTATCAACGGGACAATGAAATTCACAACCCGATTGCAGAGAATGGGTTTAACACATTGCAATCAGGAGAGGGAGAGTTGCTCTCGACTCCAGCAGAATTTCACCCCGGATTGTTCGGTCAAAATTGAGACCGTTTGAATCCTGATTAAAGAAAAACATCAACATGGTAGAAAAATGACAACAGCAATCAAACCACGCAAATGGGGAGTTATCCTCTTAATCCTGTTTATGGCGACCATAGGCCATCCCCTTTATGCCTCATCGGACACAGATTCAGACAACGAGATAGCGAGTTCCTTTCTCCGACAGAACGAGATCGGTACCTCCCGACCATTTCAAGCTCAGTTTATGCTGTCAGCAGGTGGTTCGTACCATAATCGGTCGATTAGCCCTTCTGCCGCTCTTCATCTTGGATATCGGTTTTCCAAACTGATGTACCTGGGCTTGACTTCCCAGGCCTTCTACAATGACACTGCGAGCCTGAACGACGACGCAAACAAGCGGTACGACGATGACGAAGTTTACGGTCAGGAAGGCGCCAAGGAGACAACGATCAATACCGACCCTCGGCATCTACTTGAGATGCGGTTTTTCCCCTTCCCGTTCGGACTTTATTTTTCTGCCGGTTTAATGCACATCGGATATGAAAAAATCGTTACTGAGTTCAAGAGCCGTTCACGGATTATCAACGAAACCGAGTACGATACCGGGCTAACAACAACCCTGGAGTACAAGGAGTGGACCGGAGCAGCCACCGGTATCGGTTTTCATCACCTGTTTTCCAACGGCCTTTCACTGAGCAGCGGCCTTAATATCGGGCTGAACATACAGAAACCAGAAATCACCATCGAAAGTGATGAGGACATAATCACAGAAGACCTGGAGGAGTGGGAGTCGCAAATCGAAGCCAACGAGAAACGGGTACCACTTATGTTCCACATCGGGGTAGGGTACGCCTTTTAGGCCTGGAGAATTTTCCTGACTGTCTTACGGTAAGCCCTGCTGACCGGGATTCGGGGAGCGTCCGGATGACGCAGGATCAGCATATCGTTTCCATGAAGCTCCCTGATTTTTGACTGGTTGACCAGATAGCTGCGATGTACCTGGATAAAACGGCTGTTTTCAAGCTCCTTAATGGCTCTTTTCAGGGTTTTCTTTACCAGGTAGCAGGTTGAGTCTTCCAGGTGATATTCAAGGTAATTGGCGTTATTTTCCTGGGGCTGAACGAAGAGGATATCTTCGGGCCAGACATAGACCCTGCGGGACTCGCCATGCAGGTCCCTGAATTCAAGTAGCAGGTAGCCCAGTTGTTGTTTCTGCCGCTTCAGGCGTTCATCATGGGAGCGGCGCTCAATATCCTTGAAGGCCCGATCCATGGCTTCACCAAATCGTTGTTTTTTAATGGGTTTAAGCAGGAAATCGGTGGGGTCATATGCGTATCCATCAATGGCATATTTGCTGAAGCCGGTGCAGAAAATCACCACTGGCGCACAGTTCAGACGGCCCAGCATTTCGAAACCGTTGAGTTCAGGCATTTCGATGTCGACAAAAACCAGGTCGGGTTGCAGCTCATTGATACCCTGAAGACCGCTCAGACCGTCGGCAAATGTGGCAACAACTTCAACATTCGGATATGATACCAACTGCTCCCTGATTTCGATAACAGCAAACTCTTCATCATCAACAATAATTGACCTGATAACCTGCATAGACGGCTCCGGGGATGAATCGATTGATCACTTTTTTGCTCCAACTGATTTCTGGTTTAAAGCTTACGCGGCTCAAACCGGTCAGTCCAGCTTCCGGCCTTGTCATCATATCCATTGTATTATCAGCTCTGCTGATCTACCTGCAACCATCTCCCCTGGTTCAGGACTGGGAACAGCGATTTCAATCCAATTTTCACCTGTTCAGCACTTTTTTCGGTACACCGAAAAGCGGTGTGTCTCCCATAGTCGTCGTACTGATCAATGACGACTCGTTGCCCGAAGGTACCCCCCGCTCGCCCATTAACCGACACTGGCTCGGGTCATTGATCAACCGACTATCTGATCACCGACCGGCACTGATCGGCCTGAACATCCTACTCGACCGACCTCTGAATCCCGCGGATGATCAAACATTGTCCCGGGCGATTGCAGACAGCGGTCATGTTGTCATTCGCAATGATTCGAACTATCCTGCCTTGGCCCGGTTTAGAGATGCCGCTCTCGACTACGGAAACCTGCGGTTCCGATTTGACTCTTCGGGATCTGTTCAAGAGATCTGTCATTCATCCCTGACCTGTCGGGGTAATCGATTCTTTCACGCCCGACTGCTGAAACAAATCAACACCATTCCGGCTTTCAAGCATGATATCGCGGCCGCCGAGCCACAGAACTGGTTGAGAATCAATTTTTCAGGCAATCGCCAGCTGTCTGAGGGAGGGCAGTCTGTCCGGTTCCCGATTTTTTACGCCAATGAACTGGATCAGGTTCCAGCAGGAGCCTTGCAGGGTAAAATCGTACTGATCGGTACCGGCTTTCCAGATCTGTATCCCCTGTACCGGACCCCTCTGGCTGCTGATGAACAGTTTCTACAGGAAACCGAAATTCTAGCACGGGTTGTCGACATGTTTCTGGGAAACCGGCTGATTAAACCCCTGCCGTTTATCTGGCCGGGAGTGATCATGCTGGCTGTTTTTTTGGGGCTTTCCTTTCTGCTATCAAGGAAGGGGATTCTCCGGGGTGTCTGGTTCACAGCCATTGCCCTTCCCATTCTGTTTCTGGCTGCAGCAGTTGCCCTCACCTTCTACAGGGTGGAAGTCCCCTTTGTGCTGCCTGCGGTCATGCTGTCCCTCTTTCTGGGAATCGGAATAATTCAACAAACCCTGCAGGAACGATTCTCCCGCCTTATGGCTGAGCTTAGTCTCAAGGATGCCAAGATCGATTTTCTGACAAACGAATTGCATACCCATCACCTGTTCAACGAACTCTCCCGACTCAATGTCATGATCGGGCAACACCCTGAATCGGCCCGGGCTTACCTGGTTGAATTTGCCGAGCTGCTCCGGGCTTCCTTGAAGTACGGTGATCAATCCCGCGTACCAGTCAAGGTCCAGATGGATTATCTGGAAACCTATCTTCAGCAGCAGGGTATCATCCAAGGAGATAAGTTTCAGTTTTTCATTGATATAAAAGGGGATTTTGAAGAGGCACACGCGCCCTGGCATGTATTCTTTCCTCTTGTAGAAAATGCCGTTAAACAGTCAGAAGCTGTATGGCGAGCGCAACCGAATCAACCAGCAAAGATCGAGATTGTATTATGGAAGGAGGGCAACCGGGTCCATTTCAGGGTTACAAACCCCTATCTGCCGGATGCCGGTATACAGTCCACTGGAAAAGGGTTGGAGAACCTTGAAAATCGCTTGAAGTGGTCATACCCCAGGGGAGGGTACAAACTGTCGGGAAGCTCTCATGCACAGATCTGGACAGCGGACCTGGAGCTCCCCTTGAGTTAACGGGCTTGCTTTTGCTTTCAACCCGCCAGTTCTGTATTTCGAAGGCGAATTTTCTGTATCAGGAAGACAAAGGCTACGATCGCAAGTCCGATCAGGTAATTGGCATACTTATTCCCGAACAGCACGGGAACCCAGTCCGAAAAGGCAAGCGGATGAAAGAGAATAACCGTCGCCACCAGCAGCAGCGGAACATCATACCAACGGTTCTGGATAATGAACCAACCCTGAACCGCACTCGAAAAGGCAAAAGCCCCCACCGTCGCCATCAGGAATATCCCAATGCCCAGAGGCCAGCTGTTAATATTATGCAGGATCAGGTCTGAGTTGAAAACAAACATGAAGGGGATAATCGCTGTCCGCAGATCATATAAAAACCCCTGGATTCCGGTCGGAATCGGATCAGATCCGGCTATCGCTGCCGCCGCGTATGATGCCAGACCGACCGGCGGCGTGTCATCCGCCAGAATACCGAAATAAAAACAGAACAGGTGAGCAGACATTAAAGGGATAACGAAGTTGTAGAGATTTCCAACAGTGACAATAATCGGTGCAGTCAGGGAAGCCATGACAATATAAGTCGCCGTCGTAGGCAAACCCATCCCGAGCAGTAAACTGGCGATTGCCGTAATCAGCAGTAACAGGAAAATATTCCCTGCCGCAAGGGTCTCAACAATCTGGGTTATCATACCACCCAGTCCCATCCCGACAATTCCCACGATAATGCCAGCCGCAGCACATGCCATCCCGACAGCCATCATATTTTTCGCGCCCCTCTGCAGGCCGCTACCTACCAACAGAATACTGTTAATAATGGCTTGTTTGAAGCTTTGGCCCTGCTGAAACGATTTTCGAATCTCCTGGTAGAAAATAATGGCGATCAGCAATAGAATAGCCCGGTAAGCCGATAGTTCCGGTGAGTGCCGCAAAACCACCAGTTCAACAATCAACCAGCTGATAGGAATCAGATAATGAATACCGGCTTTCAGGACCTTGAAAAAATCAGGCAGATCCTCTTTCATCAGTCCTTTCATCCCCAGCTTGCTGGCCTCCAGATGCGTCACATAAAAGAGGGCAAAATAGGAAACAAAGGCGGGAATGGCTGCGGCTTTGACCACTGCGATATAGGGTACATTGACATATTCAGCGATGATGAAGGCAGCTGCCCCCATAATGGGCGGCATCAACTGCCCGTCCGTGCTGGCCGCAACTTCAATCGCTGCTGCTTTTTTCGCTGGATACCCCACCTTTTTCATCAGCGGAATGGTAAATGTTCCAGTCGTTACAATATTCGCAATACTCGACCCTGACACCAGACCGGAAAGACCGCTGGAAACAACCGCTGCTTTCGCCGGTCCCCCCTTGTACTTACCAAGCAGGGCCATGGCCAGATCGGTGAAAAACTGCCCGGCACCCGCCTTGTCAAGCATGGATCCCAGCAGCACAAAAAGGAACACGATGGTGGCAGACACTCCCAGGGGAATCCCATAAATCCCCTCTGTGGATAGCGCAATCTGGTTGAGATACTTTGTCAGCGACACACCCTGAAATGCCAGAACCGAAGGCATATAAGGGCCGAAAAAGGAGTAAGCCGTAAAAACCAGGGCGATGATCGGCAGAGCCGGACCAATGGAACGGCGTGTGGCTTCCAGCAGAATCACGATCAGGAAGCTCCCGATGACAAGATCCCTGGTGATGGGACTTCCGGCCCGGAAAGCCAATCCCTGTCTGTCCAGCATAATATATAGAGACACCCCCACCCCGACAATGGCGAGTAAGTAGTCAAAAACAGGAATGCGCCCTGTGGCATGAAACAGCCCCAGAAATCTTCTGGGCTTTTGGGTAAGGGGAATATTCAGGAAAATTAGCGCCATGGCAAATGCCAGGTGGATGGCACGAATCGCGACGCTGTCCAGTATCAGAAAGCTGGCCAACGACAACTGAAACAATGACCATCCTACCGCGATCGCCCCAATCAAAAACTGTTCATGCTGAAGCAAATCCCTCAGCTCTCCTGTCTCCTTTTTCAGTATGTTCTCAGCAGATTCAATCTTTTTCCCAGTCGCCATGCAACCCCTTTATCATCGTTTAAGATTATTCAGTAAAAAGGCCCGTACCTTAACCATATAATGATAGGACACCCAGACTACTCCTATCAGCTGGTTTCTACTATATTTTTACTGAGGACGCAAGAAAAAGATCAGGCGGAGGGGGTACACAATAGGCGTTGTAAAGCAGGGGGGTGGTGTCCCGTAACTCAATACGGATCATCGGTTAAGCGATATAGTAATCCCCGGTCTCCAATGTTTGGGCCAGGTCCGCAAGGGATGAAAACAGTGCGGGTCCGATGGACATCTCTCCAGCCGGGTTTCTTCTCAGATACTGTCTTTTACCTGAATCATCGTTTTCGAGCCAGACCTGGTCACTGTCACCGTTCAGCATGGCATCACCCACATTAACACAAAAGACCACGGGTTCAGCATCATCGCTGGCGATCGCTATACGCTCCCCTTTTTTCAGGTCGAGAATCACTTGAAACGAGTCCATCATTGATCCCTAATAGTTAGTTACTGGATTCTTCTGGTTTCGGCTAGCCGGTAAAACATCCACCCATTTCTGGCAACTTCATGCTTTTCTATATTAATGTGCAACACCAACAG